>CAZTWC010000040.1:4917-19083 GCA_964617105.1 uncultured Myxococcia bacterium | reverse complement strand
TTCATTTTGACTTACCAGAAACTAGGGCGTAACTTCCTGGCCCATTATCTGCCCGGAAATGGGTGGCAGTTGAGTTGAAAGTTGCTGGTAACTGTTCTCCTGATCGTCAGGAGCAGGGGTATAGTTGATATCCCCCTTAACCGTAACATTGACATCTTCATGCTCACCAGTGTCATCGTCTCTTAGAGAAACGGAAAAAAAGGTACAGTCTTTGCTCTCCTCACCCAGCACTGACCCATCATCACCATATTTGGAGGAAGCCAGTTTCATTCCCAGGCAATTCTGTAAGGTAATATCGTTTCCTGCCGGCAGTTCACCGCCGCCAACTGTTTCTAGATTGATATAATCAGAAGTGGGATTATTAAAAGCCAGGGGATTCATGTTTTCATCCATTACATATAGTAAAAGATTGGTCTGCTGATGATAGGGTACTTTGAAAGAGGGCATTTTTTCAGCGGAAAGAAAACGACTGGTCTGGGAGGATTTATGAATTTTTCCTGTCCACATTATCTTGAAAGTTCGGCTGACCATGGTGTCAGCATCCCATTTGCCGTTGCCCCGATCCCAAATGCCGTTGCCATTGATATCCAAAAACTCCTCACCCTGATCCCATTGCATATTGTCATCGCTGTCCACAAACGGCTCAGTGGTATCGGTAAACAGTTCTGTGTCATCGTGCTTACCGTTGCCGTTGTCATCTTTATAAGTTTCATATCCGCGGATAACCGCCACCACCGAAACCAGGCCATCCCGGGGATTGAAAATCCGGCCTCCTAACCCACTGCGTTTGGACTCAAACTGCAGGGGGGGAACATCCAAAGGCTCTCCCGGCATTGGGATGTAGTAATACTTGACCGGGTCTTGCGGCTGGTAAGGTTTTACCACCTCTATCCGGCCCGCCTCAGAGAGAAACTTCACCTGGGGATTTTTGATACTCTGGCCCTGGCTGTTCTTAGCCGAAATATGGCAAAGGACTTTTAAATCTTTCTTCTCCAGAGCACCAATATTCCTGGATGCGCAGGTGAAAGTGAATTTGCTGGAGTCAGCCGGCTCTGTCTGCCCGAACTTAATGGTAATGGTCTGTTCCATGACACCACCATTCAAATCGGTAAAACTGGCTGTAACCTGGGCCTCACCAATCTGGTCAGGGCTATATAAGCTGGCCATCGCCTTGCCGCCCACAGTACTTTCGTTTATCTGCTGGGTTTCACTATCAGCGGTAAAACTGCCGGAGGTGGTTTGAAAATTGACCACATTGCCATCCTGCACAGGATCACCTCCAGAGGTTACCAGGGCAATTAATTTTGCCGAGGAGATCCCATCTGCCGGAATCTCGGTAGCGCTGGCGGATAACTTCAACTTAAAAGAACCGGAACTGCCGCAGGATAATGTAAAAATATGGCAAGCGAGAAATAAAAGCATTGCCAACTTATATCTGGTTTTTTTTTGAATCAACATATGTTTGCTCTCTCCGTTAAAAAACTTTTTATAGTCATACTCTACCATAACTTACCTGAAATACAGAGGCAAGAAGAGATTTTGTATTTAGAAGCGGGGAGTAAAATGACTTGCAAAACTAATAAATTTAGATACCATTTATAGATATGGTTATAGATCCGTCCAATCAATACCCGGAGATGCAAAACCGGCTGATCATCTCGGCCCTGCTGCTGATCTCGCTGGGAACCGACAATCAACTGAACAAATTGAGCGAAATGGCCGGATAAGGTTGATTTTTTACCAGTTATATTGCTAAAACGGATAAGAAAGGATATTTTTATATTGTAGAAAGAAAAAAAGATATGATAATATCAAAGGGATATAATATCTATCCAACAGAGGTGGAAGAATTTTGAAAACTACACAACGAAAAGAGCAGAAGAGGAAAACCGTCTAAAGATGAACTATCGGGTACTAATCATAGATGACAATAAAATTACCCTGGAGATTGCTCAAAAATCACTCTCCTCTTTTGGTTTCCAGGTGGAAATATGCAGTCATTGGGCCCAAATGTCCAAACTTTTACCATCCTTTAGACCAGACCTTATCCTTTTAGACGTCAACCTGGATTCCTTTGGATTTGATGGAGACAAAATTTGTAAAAATCTTAGAGATTTATATCCTGATATTAAAATTGTCTATTACTCCTCCCTTTCGGAAGAAGAGTTAATGGAACTATCAGATAAGACCAACGCCAACGGGTTCCTGACCAAAGGAACCCGGATGAGTGACCTGGTTCTAAAGATAAAAAGAATTATCGAACGATAACGGATGTTAGTCCGGCTTTTCTAAATGAACATTATTTCTTAAAATGAACAATAACCGCTGGAAAATCTTCTTCCTGGCCAATAGTCTTGGTGCCTTCATCCTGCTGTTTATAGTTAAACTATTTCTGTTTCTACACACCACCTCCGGGGCAGAAGGCAAAATAGAGATATTTAAAACCTGGACCAAAATCTCTTTATGCCTGGGCTGGGACGTGGTTGGCGGTTTTTTCCTGGCTGCCATCATATATTTGTTTATTTTTCCCTTCCGGCAATTTCTAACCTCCACCCGAGCCCTGCTCATCGCTCTGCCCATTCACCTGTCTCATGGTGTATACCTGGTATTCAGTTTCTTCACCAACCGGACCCTGGGAGGCCCTCTGGACAAGACCACCATCGACCTGGGATTTCTCAATTATGAAGAGAGTGTTGCTACCAGTGAAACCGGCAAAGGCATCTGGAGTTCGGTGGGACACTATTTAACCTTTGAGGTATTCCTCTTGTTGGCCGGCTCCGGACTGGTATCATTTATAGTCACTTTACTACTAATAAGATGGTGGCCTAAAATAACTAAAATCACCCGCTATTGCATTTATGCCATGTTAGCCCTGCTGGTGATCATTTCGGTAATAGTGATCCCCAATATCCGAAACGGTGAAATCTTTGGGGTAAGAATACACACCTATGGTTTAGAGCGCAGCCACTTTGTCTACCTGGCAGGTAGTTATCTAAAACCTCTTTATCAAGACCTGTTCAAAAAGCAAAAAAACCTGGCCGACCCCTTTTGTCTGGATATGAGTTCAGTGGTAGAATCTGGTTCTTTACCTCACAATCCTCTTCTCTTAGAGCAAAATAATCAGCAAAATTCTTCTCCTAAGAACCTGGTAGTCATCATCCTGGAATCAGTCGCCACCGTGTATCTCAAACATAATCCCAATCCCATGCCTTACCTGCAAAAATTAGCCAGAGAAGAGGGGGTGTTTTTCCGAGCCCATTACACTACCTGGCCCCAGACCTTGAAGGCTCTTTTCAGTTTCTATTGCTCCGAAAATATTCAACCCCATTATCTGCCTATCTCTTACAGCAACCCGGCTATCCCCTGCCAGAGTATTATGGAGGTGTTGAGGAAGGCTGGTTGGCAGACCGCCCTATTTGCTTCTGATGACTTGGGATATGAACGTAAAATCCGTTTTCTTAAAAATCGCAAATTCCATCTGATGTATGATATGCATTCCATGCCGAATCGGGAGAATGCCTGGAGCATCTCCTGGGGTATTGATGAACAGGTGACCATCAAAACCATGCTCCATTGGACCCGGCAAATGCAAAGAAAAAAGGCCCCCTTTTTCGCGGTTTACAAGATGGCTACCGGCCACCACCCCTATATCTTTCCCGGTGCCCAAAAGCCAAAACCTACCCTGGAAGAGGAACACCAGGCCTATTTGCGCTCTCTTACTTACATTGACCTACGGGTGAAGGAGGTAGTGGAAAACCTGCGACAAACCGACCTATTGGCCAATACGGTGGTGGCTATTTTTGCCGATCACGGAGAGGCCTTCAACCAACATCCAGAGGCCAGGAGCCACGGACCTCATGTTTACGATGAAATTGTGAATGTGCCCCTGGTGCTCCTGACTCCCAATTTACCCGCCAAAGGGGCGGTAGTGGATTTCGTCACCAGCCACCTGGATATCGCCCCCACCTTGCTTGGTCTTTTAGGGAGAGATCCGCCCATTACCATGAAAGGCAGAGATCTAACCAGAAACAGCCAGCCAAATCTGGCTATTTTCAGTGGAAGGCCCCCCAATGCCCATTATGGTATCCGGGATGGACACTGGAAATTGATTGAAGCGGAAGAAACCGGTTATATCCAACTCTTTGACCTGCATACCGATCCAGGAGAAAAAAACAACCTGGCCCAACAACACCCTGAACTAGCCTCGAAACTTCAAAAAAGGCTTGGCTTATGGAAAATACATTCAGCCAACCTGATAGAAAATTATGCCCAGATTCTCCGCCTTGAAGGCCATAACTGCCAAACTGGCATAAAGAGCGATCAGTTATGAAGTTTTTTAGCCGTAAAACCATAAATCTGCTATTTTTGGCGGTTGGTCTCTCAGCCTTGGTGCTGCTTATTCGGGAAGTTACCCTGGCCAGACTTGTAGACCAACTTTTGGCCTTTGGCACCGTCTTTTTATTAGTGCTGCTAATCGAAATTCTCTCTAACATTGCCGCCAGTACGGGCTGGTATTATGCCTTTATACCCCGGTACAAAGTGCGATTAAGCAAACTGGTGCTCACTAACTTCGCCAGTCTGGCTGTGGCAGGCGCCTTGCCTACTGGTCAGGCTGGAGAACTGGCAAAAGGCAATCTGGTGAGAGATGAAGCGCCACCAGCAGAAATAATCTCCTCCCTGCTAGTCTACAACTACCTGCATATCCTGACCACTTCCCTGGTGGTGGCTGGATTGGCCGCCATCCCCTTTTGGGCCGGAACCTTCGACTATACCGTCTCCCTGACCGTGCTTATAATCAGCATTTTAGTACTGGCCAGCACCGCCTTTTTGGGTATTTTTTTACGGCTGGGGTTGTTGCAGAAAATTTTTTCCTGGCTGGAGCACCAGCCCTTGAAAATTCTGCGCCCTTCTCAAAAAAGTTTGCAGGGAGCGGTTACTGTGGACGAACGGCTCAAATATTTTGCTTCCGATTATCCCGGCAATCTGTTAAAAAGCGTGGTGTGGCTAATAATCGACCGTCTGATCCAGGTGGCGGAGGTTTGGATAATCCTCTATAAACTGGAATTGCCATCTTCTATACCGGTGGTGGCCATGGTCTTTGCCGCTACCTCTCTGGCCAACTACCTATTGATGGTGCTACCCGCCCGGGAAGGATTTTTAGAGGGTAGCACATATCTGATCTTTGGCGCTCTGGGCATGAACCCGGCAGACGGCTTTTCTATGGAGATTATCAGGCGGATTCGCAAAATCTTTTTCCAAATAAGCGGCCTGGTCTTACTAGCCTTAATAGCCAAGGGAAAAACCTCCTCTATGACCAAAAAACTTACAGAACCTGAAACTGATTACAGCACTAAGACTAATTTCAAAGCCTAATTAAGTGGAGATTCTAATGAAAGTCGCTCTGATTTCAACTTTTCCCCCCCGGCAATGCGGTATTGGTAACTATTGCCAACAGTTGGCTAAAAGCCTGACCGATTTTAACTGCCTGAAAGGAGAAGAGTTGTCCATAATCGCCAGCCATGATGCCCTTTCTCTTCAGTCGGATAAATTCTCGGTTCATCCCACTTTTCAGGTGGGAAAAAACTTTAAAGAATCGATATTGACAAAGATTGATAAGATCAAGCCAGATCTAATCCATATCCAACATGCTCCCGACCTGTTTGGACTGAGCCGGGAACTCCTGTCTCTGCTGGAGGAGTTGGATAAGCGGCAAATCAAACGGCTGATCACTATGCACACTGTTTTCACCCCTTTTAGCGGTCTTTTGGAAGGATATCCCCGGGTTTCATATTATCATTCCAAAATGGGCCAACATTTAGACAAAATTATCGTCCACCAAAAATCATGCGCCCAAATTCTGGTTTCTGATGGGGTGCCAATAGAGAAAATCGAGGTGATTCCCCACTGGACCGGAAATAA
Source organism: uncultured Myxococcia bacterium (assembly GCA_964617105.1). Lineage (GTDB taxonomy): Bacteria > CAZTWC01 > CAZTWC01 > CAZTWC01 > CAZTWC01 > CAZTWC01. The sequence continues at coordinate 13,164 of CAZTWC010000040.1, read as the reverse complement.
AATGGCTGGAGATAGCACCCGGGTGAGAAAAAAATATTCCATCCCTGCAGATGCTCCCCTGCTGTTGTTTTTCGGATTTATCCGTATCCAAAAAAATATTGGCATTCTGCTAAAGGCCATGCCCCATCTGCTTAAAGAGATCCCTGATGCCCATCTGCTGATAGTAGGATCCATCCACGATAGTGTGTGGTACAATCGGTTCTACTTGCAATACTTGCAGAGATTACGTAAAAGCCGGCTAAAACCAAAGCAAATTATTCTGGAAAACCGCTTTGTTGCCTCCCAGGAAGTGGATGACTATTATGCAGCAGCCGATATGGTGCTGCTCCCACACCGCCAGGGATACGGCTCCGCATCAGGAGTGGCCCACCAGGCTGTGGCCGCAGCCAAGCCGTTTGTCTGCTCCAACATAAAAAAATTTGAAGATATTATCGAAAACACCTCGGCAAAAACTGCGGTGCCACCCCGGGATGCCCGGGCCTGGGCAAGATCGATAACCATGATTTTAAAAGATGCTGACCTGAAAAAAGAAATAATTGCGGGGTTGACCAGATACCGGGAGCAAAGTTCCCTGGGCTGTGTTGCCCGGGCCCATCAGAAAGTGTATAACCCGGTTTTATAATATGGCTAAACTTACAGACCAAACCTTAGTGATAATCCCCACTTATAACGAAAATGAAAATATCGGCTCCATCATCCCTAAAATTTTACAAACCATTAATACAGAGGTGCTGGTGGTGGATGACAACTCCCCTGACCAAACCGGGGAGATTGTAAAAAAACTGGCGGCTGACGATCCTCACATCCATCTGCTGACCAAAAAAGGAAAATCAGGGTTGGGAGAGGCGTACAAATCTGGATTTAAATGGGCTCTGGAAAGGGACTATCAAACTATCCTGCAAATGGATGCTGATTTTTCCCATCAGCCCCGCTATTTACCCATTTTGAAAAAGAACGTCATCAGAAGCAAATTTGACCTGGCCATCGGCTCCCGTTATGTAAAAGGTGGAGGAGTAGTTAACTGGCCTTTAAAACGAAAAATACTCAGCCGGGGCGGCAGTATTTATGCCCGATCTATCCTGGGAGTAAATATAAAAGATCTAACCGGTGGTTTCAAATGCTTTCGCCGCCAGGTGCTGGAAGCCATCAACCCCGGTTCAATTACCTCCTCTGGTTTTATCTTTCAGGTTGAAGTCACCTTTCGGGCGATAAAAGCGGGCTTTAGGGTAAAAGAGTTCCCGATAATTTTCCCGGAGCGGGAGAGAGGGTACAGTAAAATGAGCGGTAAAATAATCAAAGAAGCGCTTTTGAAAATGTGGGAAATCAGACGGCAGCGGCCACCTTATTAGTTGATTCTCGGAGGAGTGCTCTGTCAGCCCCTCTAATTTACGGATATATTATGAAAAACCATTTAAACCAAAAATCAATTAAGAAACAAAATATAAACTTCCCCTGGGTGACTTTATGGTTGGCTAACACCCTGGGGGCTTTCCTGATCCTGATGGTAGTAAAAGCAGCCCTGCTGTTAAATCTAATCTCCCTGGAAGGACAGAAAAATATCTATTACCATACCATTGGCAAAACTATCTTTTGCCTGGGTTGGGATGTAGTAGGAGCCGCTATCATTGGCGCAATTGCCGTTTTGGGTCTTAGGAAACTACGCTTCGCCCTTTTTGCTGCCCCGATTCATCTTATCCATAGCGGTTTTTTGGTGGTAAGTTACTATGTCAACCGGGCGGTGGGCTCTCCGCTGGACAAAACAGCCCTGGATATCGCTTTTTTGGGCAGCAGCCAAACCAGCAGCCCCATCTGGGAATCGATTTTTCTCTATTTATCTTTAACATCATTTGCATTCTTGGCAATGGCTATGGCAATTTCAGTAGGCAGCGTCTGGATGGCAACCCGCCTCTTACCAGGCCTTGGCCAATATTTCAAGCGAGGGATTCTGGTAGGCATGGCTACCATGTTACTTCTGACCATTATAGTTTCAACCTATTTCAGAAACGGCGAGGTTTATAATATTAATATTGAAACCTATGCCCTGGAAAGAAGCCCTTTTGTTTATTTTTTAAGTAGTTATCTAAAGCCGCCCATCAGGCGCTTATTTCTGAAAAAATACAATTTCCCCAACCAATTCTGCTTTGATCACAACTCTCTGGCCCAAAAAAAACCTTTAAAAAATAATCCCTTAATTATTTCCGATACAGACAGTTCAAAAAGAAAACATAGCAACCTGCTGCTGATAGTGCTGGAATCGGTGGCCCAACCATACTTAAAACAAACCCCAAAAAATACCCATCCAATGCCCAATCTGCAACGGCTCTGGCAGGAAGGCTCAAGTGTATATTTCAACTCTCACTACTCCACCTGGCCTTTGAGCATGAAATCGCTGTTTAGTATCCTTTGTTCCGAATCGCCCCATCCAGATTATTATCCTATCCCCTATCTCAACCCCGGCATACCCTGCCCCTCCCTGTTTGAAGTGTTGAAAGAGCAGAATTTTAATACTGCGCTTTTCTCCTCAGTGGATTTAAACTTTGTCTGGATGATCAACTTTTTCAAGTTTCGCAAATATGACCTGATTAGAGACATGTACACCATGCCGGGCAGGGAAAAAGCCTGGAGCAACCGCTGGGGAATAGATGAGGAAGCCACTATCAAAGCTATGTTCCAATGGGTAGACGGCTTGGATTTATCTAAAGAAAACTTTGCCATCACTTACATTATAGCTACCGGACACCACCCCTACTCTTTCCCCGGAGCGCCCAAATTTATCCCTTCGGACATTGCCCAAGAGAAAAAAGCCTATTACCGCTGCCTGAATTATATTGACCAAAAAATAGCCCAGGTCGAAACCATGTTAAAAAAACGCAACTTGCTGGAAAACACCATGCTGGTTCTGGTCTCTGATCATGGCGAAGGGTTTGATAGGCGTCTCAACGCCAAATGCCACGGTAACAATGTATACGATGAGGCGGTGCACATCCCCCTGGTAATCAAGGGTCCTCAACTAGCCGGAGTCCGGAAGCAGGTAAATTTCCCCACCAGCCACATAGATATCGCCCCCACGGTGCTGGGGCTAATGGGAATACCGGTGCCTGGAGCCATGAAAGGCCGCGACCTGACCCGCAGCCGCCAGCCAAAAATAGTATTTTTCGGCTCTCGTCCGCCAGCCTCTATGTTTGGCCTTTTAGATCAACCCTGGAAATTTATCCTTACCCAGGAGAGCGATTTTCGCGAACTTTACGATACCAGTGTGGATCCGGACGAGAAAAATAATCTGGCCATTGCCCATCCAGATTTAGTAAAAAAATACTATCAGAAACTAAAATTATGGCAGGCTCACTCCCGGAACCTGGTGGAAAACTACGCCCAACTCTCCCACCAGCAAAATAATACCTGTTATAAGAATTCCAAAAAACCTAAACCTATAAGCGCCAATGACTATAGATCAACTCCGCCAACCGGGGTGAAATCCCCTCAACCTCCTGAAGGTCAGTTCTAGATGCCTGTTTTACTTTCTTCAAACCCCCAAAGTGTTTGAGCAGTCTCTGGCTCCTCTTTGGTCCTATCCCCTCTATGGCCAACAAAAGGGAATTGATTCGACTCTTTTTTCTGGTCTGGCGATGAAAGTCGATGGCAAAACGGTGTGATTCATCCCTGATACTCTGCAATAGAAAAAACTCCGGGGAGTTGGATCTGATTAGCAAAGGATTTTTTACTCCTGGCTGAAAAATACGGTCAAAATTTTTATCCCTATCCGGGTGATTATCTTCATTATCTGGCCGCCGCTTGGCCAGGCCTACCAGAGGTAAATCCAGACCTAACTCCTGCATCGCCTTTTGGGCCGCGTTCATCTGCCCCTTGCCACCATCTATAACCATCAGGTTGGGCAAATTCCCATCCTTCTTTCCCCGCTGTAAACGCCGGCTCACCACCTGAAAAATCATAGCAAAATCGTTGGCCCCCTGGATATCTCTGATATGATAGCGCCTATACTGTTTTTTGTCAGGCTGCCCATTGCTGAAAACCACCATAGAAGCCACCGGGTTTGTACCCTGCAGATTGGAGATATCAAAAGCCTCTATGCGTTGAGGTAAATCGGGCAATTTTAGCCTGCCCATCAGGGCTTTTACGGTTTCCTCGCCAGCCTGCTGGGGGCGGCGTTTCTCTCTAAAGTTGCTCTGGGCATTTCGGTTGGCCATCAACACCAATCTACGCAACTCCCCCCGGCACGGCACCCTAACCTCTACCCGCAAGGAACAACTCTCTGCCAGTAACTCCTCTATCACCGCCTGATCCGCCGCCTTAAAAGGGCAAACCAATATTTTAGCATCCATCTGTTTCTGGGAATAAAAATTGAGGATAAAATCACGCAGCATCTCGCCATCATCCTGAAAAAACTGCTCCAAACTGTGTCCCTGGCTGGATAGCATCCGCTGGTTTCTAATCTGCAACAGACAAATTTCCGCGCAGGAACCCTCCCGGTAATACCCCAGCACATCGGCCCTGGTGATATTGGCAAAATCTACCTTTTGTTCGGTAAGGCTGTTTTTGATCATTTTGATCCGATCTCTCAACTGAGCAGCCTCCTCAAAGCGCAATTGTCCAGCCAGGCTCATCATCTCCTGCTCAATTGCGGCACATACCTCCTGTCCCCGGCCTCGCAAAAACATGATAGCGCCCTTTAATTGTTGCCGGTATTGCTCCCGGTCAACCTGGCCTAGACAGGGGGCGGAGCAACGCTTCATCTGGTGCTGCAAACAGGAACGGGGGCTGTTAAAATTTTTATTGCTGCAGGTGCGCAACTGAAAATAGCGATTGACCACTTTCAGGGTCTGGCGGATAGAACGGGCCGAAGAGTATGGACCAAAATAGATAACATTAACCTGCCGCTTTATGGTTCTAACCATCTCAAAACGTGGCCAAGTTTGGTTCAAATCCAACTTTAGACGGATAAAATTTTTGTCATCTTTGAGTAGGACATTAAATTTGGGCCAATGCTCCTTGATGAGGTCATTTTCCAGAAGCAGCGCCTCTTTTTCATCTAAAGTAACAATATAATCTATCTGAAAGAGATATTTTTCCAGCAGGGGGATAAAAGCCCGGTTATCGCCAGAGGCTCTGAAATAACTCTTTACCCTCTGCCGTAAATTTTTAGCCTTACCTATATAGATGGGGGCCCCTAGGCGGTCCTTCATTAAATATACACCCGGCTCATTCGGAAAACGGCCTATTTGTTCATTTATTTGAGCCAGCCGGTTTGGCATGGTAAAAGACTTGCTATCCAATCTCCAACTCCAACTGCTTAAGTTGGAAAATTTCATCTCGAAATTTTGCCGCCTCTTCAAACTCCAACTTTTCAGCAGCAGCAAACATTTTATCTTCTAACTCTTTAATCGCAGCGGGCAGAGAAGACAAATCTATTTTTTTGGGGTAAGCATTTTTTCCATAATCAGTCGGCTTTTCCCGGAGTGATGGGCTGGAAGACTTCTTTTGGCCAAACTCCTGGCTTAAATCGCGTATAGGTTTAACAATGGTCTTAGGCTCAATATGGTGCTCCCGGTTGTACTGCTCCTGAATACTGCGCCTTCTTTCGGTTTCATCAATAGCCTTTTGCATAGAACCAGTGATCCGGTCGGCGTATAGAATCACCCGGCCGTCCACGTTCCTGGCCGCCCGGCCAAAAGTCTGTACCAGGGAGCGGGCGGAGCGTAAAAAACCCTCTTTGTCAGCATCCAATATGGCCACCAGGCTCACTTCCGGAATATCCAGGCCCTCCCGTAGCAAATTAATGCCAATCAGCACATCAAACTCTCCTCGCCGTAGAGCGCTGATCAATTCCACCCGCTCCACGGTGCCAATATCGGAATGGAGATATTTGGCTCTAATTCCCAATTCGCAATAGTAATCGGTAAGATCTTCTGCCATTCTCTTGGTCAAGGTGGTTACCAGCACCCGTTTACCTTGTTTGCTTTCCGCCACCAATTCTGACATCAGATCATCCACCTGGCCGGCCACTGGTTGGATGTGCAGTTGTGGGTCTATTAGGCCGGTTGGCCTGACTATCTGTTCCACCACTACGCCCTGACACTTTTCCAATTCATAATCACCCGGGGTGGCAGAAACGTAAATCAGATAACTCTTTACCTGCTGAAACTCATCAAACTTAAGCGGCCGGTTGTCCAAAGCGCTGGGAAGGCGAAAGCCAAAATCGATGAGATTTTTCTTCCTGGATCGGTCGCCGTAATACATGGCGCCTATCTGGGGTACGGTCACATGACTCTCATCAATAAATAGCAAAAAATCCTCGGGAAAATAGTCCACCAGAGTAGGGGGCGGTTCACCCGGGTTGCGGCCCGAGAAATGGCGGGAATAGTTCTCGATACCACTGCAAAACCCCAACTCCTCCATCATCTCCAGATCATACATGGTTCTCTGCTCCAACCGCTGCCGCTCCAAAAGTTTCCCCTGCTTCTCCAACTCCTGCAGCCTCAAAGTCAACTCCTGCCGTATCGACTCTATGGCTTCCTGCCTGGTTACTTGGTCGCTCACATAGTGGCTGTTGGGAAAAATAGCCTCCCGGTTCCGGGCACAAATTACCTGGCCGGTAAGAGGATCAAACTCCTTAATGGAATCAACTTCATCGCCAAAAAACTCCACCCTTATGGCCTTACTGTTCTGATAGGCGGGAAAAATCTCCACCACATCCCCCCGCACCCTGAACTTGCCCCGATAAAAATCGTAATCATTTCTTTCATACTGGGCTTCCACCAGGGACTTTAAAAAATCGCTTCTCTCCAGATTATCCCCAACTGCCACTTTTACCAACATGTTGTAATAAGACTCTGCTGCCCCAATGCCATAAATACAGGAAACACTGGATACGATTATAACGTCCGGCCGGGTAAGCAAAGCATAAGTGGCATAGTGACGCATCCGATCGATCTCATCGTTGATCTTAGCATCCTTGTCAATATAGGTGTCAGTGACGGGCAAATAGGCTTCGGGCTGGTAATAGTCATAATAACTGACAAAATAACCTACCGCATTGTTGGGGAAAAGTTGTTTGAACTCACTGTACAGTTGGGCCGCCAGAGTCTTGTTGTGAACCAGCACCAAAGTGGGACGTTGCAGATGATGAATCACATTGGCCATGGTAAAGGTTTTACCACTGCCGGTTACGCCCAGCAGCACCTGATGACGCTCCTGGCCTCTTACCCCTTCCAGCAATTGCTGGATAGCCTGAGGCTGATCACCTCCAGGGTTCCAGGGGCTAATCAGTTCAAACTTATGTTCAGAAAATTCGGCCATGTTATAGCACCGAACAACTGCAACCACCTCGCTCGGTGCTATTTTCAGTATCTTCCCCGCTATTGTTTAAAGGTGCTCTCAGCCCTAATTCATCCTCATCAATAATTGGTTTCAATTTTGTCGGTTGGTTGGTTCTTAGAATCTCACTCTCAGAAAACTCCGGCTGATGACCACTTAGATGGCCGTTGTTCTCCGAGGTGTGTTCAAATTCCTCCTCCTCTGGAGAATGAGGGGTGAAAGGTGGGGGTTTTAAAATAATGTCAGTTTTCAGGATAAAAAAAGCCCCCTGGCCGGCAAAATTCACAATCTGCAAATAATATCTCTTGCCCCTTTTAAACAGAGCCTGGGCGCTATTTAAATCTATCCGGTTCTTTCTCTCATCAAAATTAAAAGAGTATTGGGGCGTCATTTGACCATCTTCCTGCCGGTGAGTAACCGGTTTATCCTCAGAAACCAGTATCTGGAAATTGTTCTTAGCCAGCCGTTCCAAATCCAGGCCGAAAAATTGGATAGCAATAGAAACAAAAAAAATAAAAATAACTTCACTTTGGCTCCCGGACCAGGGTCTGCCTTTTTCAATCCCGGGTTGAATAATTTATTGACTCAAGGGCGTCAATTCTTTATAGTTAAACATTATTGTTGGTTTATTTGCAGGTGATATTATGAAAAAAATCCTTGTCGTTGAAGATGAAAACCTAGTTCGTAAAATGATCGTAACCACCCTGACCTCCATAAATCAATATGAGGTTCAAGATGCAGCCGATGGTTTACAGGCCCTGTTAAAAACCAATCAAAACAAATTTGATCTGATTATTACCGACATCACCATGCCCAATCTGGACGGCTTCAAGTTGGCCAAAGCGCTAAAAAACAGGGAAGAAACCAAAAATATACCCATCATCTTTCTCACTGCCAAGTCAGACCCCCAGAGTG
>CAZTWC010000040.1:226-4907 GCA_964617105.1 uncultured Myxococcia bacterium | reverse complement strand
TATCGAAGGGATAAACGTAGGGGCAAAAAAATATCTGAATAAACCCCTTAGCAAAGAGGAGTTGCTGACCACAGTAGGTGAGGTGTTTAATCCTTAGGGCCTTTAGCTTAATTACGTTGATATAGCAAGGATAATCCTCTCAAAGTAAGAAACTCATCTTCATCTTCAATAGTTTCCGACTCAGTTATCAACATCAACGCCAGTCCGCCGGTAGCCAACACATGACACTTGCCCCCCCTCTCTTGCCACATCTTTTTTACTATACCGTCAACCATGCAGACATAACCGTTGATAAGACCAGACTGGATACTTTCAATAGTATTTCGTCCCACCACTACCTCTGGTTTTTTCAACTCCACCCGGGGTAATTTTGAAGCATTACCAAAAAGAGCATCCATGGATATATTAAAGCCCGGGGTAATTACACCACCACAGTACTCTCCCCGGTGACTGATACTGTCAAAGGTGGTGGCAGTGCCAAAGTCGACCACAATAACCGCATTTTTATAGCGGTTATAAGCAGCGGTGGCATTGACAATACGATCTGCTCCCACTTCCTGGGGATTATCCAGCATAATTTTGATATCGGTTTTGATCTCCGGAGATACGATCATCGGATCGATTTTAAAATAGCGGTTGGCCATGCGGTTAAAATTCCACATCAGAGTAGGAACTACACTGGAGATAATAATTCCGGTAATTTGGTCGGGGCAGAGTTTAAAATATTTCATTATAGAGATGATCTGGATGCCCCACTCATCCAATTGGCGGTCGGCCGCGGTCTCAGTCCGCCAGTTGACCAGCAAATCGAGTCCGTTAAATACGCCAAATACGGTATTGGTGTTGCCTATATCGATGGCCAGCAGCATAATCTTTCCCCTGGATTGAACTTATATTTGGATGGGATTGCTGGTTATGGTGACTATCATGTCTGAAAAAAATGAAATGAGCCCCGCCGAGACTGTGTTTTGACATTTAGATCGAAAATAGCGATAAACTCAGTCCTTTTTCCAGGCTCCAAGTTGACCACCATACAGTTGACTGCATTGAATATCTTGTAAAGACCCAACCCCGCGCCACCTTTTTTCTTGTCGATCTGGTTTTTATCTTTTCTAAAACATTTAGCCAGGTAGTTGACGATTTTGTCCCTGGTGATAGCGCCAAAAGGATCTGATACCGCCACGCCCAGGGTTTCGCCATCACACAGATAACTCACCGAAGGAGCCTCATTCTCTTCTAAAATCAGCTGCTCAGTCCGTTTATTGAAATGATATTTACTTTTTCCATTTTGATCCACCGGAGCATCATACATGGCATTCATCAAAAATTCATCCAACACCTCGGCAGCGGCGTTTATAAACCTTTTCCGCACTCCCAATTGTTTTATATAGTCTGTAATTTCGGTTATTTGCTCCTCCCTTTTAAAGGTATCATAAACTTTTTTCTGGATGGGGGGGAAAAAACAGCGAATATATTTTTCTAATCCAAAAATATCGGAATTGTTGATCATTTTATAGTAGGTATTCAGCATTTCAGAGTTAAATGAAAAATAGTTGCTGTCTGATGAGAGAGATACGATATTATTGATATGCGCATATGGAGTGATCTGCTCAAAAATGCCCTCTATTCTTCCCTTAGTCAGTATCATAACCTTGGCTGAAGGTAACTTTTCTTTAATATATTTAAGGGAGGAAAGATTCTCAGAATTTATTATACATACATTGACTGGTGTTCTGGCGATGATCTCACCCAACTCCTCTTTACTTGCCGCTGTATAGAGATGACTTCCGGTGGTAGACAGAGTTCTGACAATCGATTTTCTCAACCCTCTCTTCTCCTCCAATACCAGCACATGATAGTTGGCAAAAGGATTGGTAGTTCTGTCTTTAGAAAGTTGATAGTGATAATTAAGCAACTCGCCTCTTTGGATCAGCACCTGTTCATTGCGCATCTCCAACTCCTGAATTAGCAATTTTACTTCTGCATCGGCCAAGGCTTTTTTTATTTTGGCTCTTAGCAAAGGAATCTGCTTTTCAATATCATTTTTAACAATATAGTCATCACCACCCAATTGAAATACCTTGTTTATAGTCTTTTCATCTTGCAAAGTGGTTAGCATGATTACCGAAGTGGCTTTTTCAGTCTGTTTGACTATTTTCAGCAAAGAGAGGCCATCCATCTTGGGCATCTCCACATCGCTGACAATCAAATCAAAATAATCATCCCGAAGTAAATTTAAAGCCGCAAAACCGTTCTCTGCCTCACTTACATCATAATTCTCATTATCATCAGCGATGCAAGAGATAAGTTTTTTTCTAATAGCATTAATGTCTTCTACAACTAAAATCTTTTTTTTCATCTTTTCCTTTTAAGTTTTTAAGTAAATTGCCGATGTTAATGATAGGCCTAATTATTTTATAAGATAAAAACAGATAAAATATGAACTGATTTTAGCAGATAACCGTAGAAAAATCTATTAAAAAAGGGTGTTGAAAAGAATAGTGTTTTCATGTGAAAAATCAATTGTTTAAATAAGAAAAGCCTCTATAATTGGAGTGTTTATAAAAGTTAATAACTTTTCTCCAAAGAGGCTTCCCTATGCATGAAAAGAATATCAAACTACAGATAAAAAGACAACTCAAAAAGAGATTTCCCAACTGGAGCCGCATGACCAAAAAGGAAAAAAAGGAACTTTGCAATCAAGTGATGGTCGAGGTGACAGATGATTATGATTACAAAAAAGAGATTGACGAACCCGTAGAATCCTTGCTGGGCATAGATGATCAATGTTTTGCCGAAGGTATAATGGATGTAAATGAGATGGAGCATTTTGTTGAAAATTTTTACAATGGTTCGATGATGTCTATTCGAAAATACAAGAGGCCTCGTTCTTATATAACCGACAAGGAATTGAAATTTATTGATGATATGATGGACAATGAAATACTAAACAGTCTGTTGTCATACGACGGGTACACGCCTTCTATGCGTGATTTTTTCCCCTGCAATTTTTTCAAGGCTGAATTGTTGAAATCACTTAAATATCCGGAGATTGGTTACCGAAAATATTGCACTAAGGACTATTTTGGGCTCCATCAAAAAGAAAATTTGGAGTTCATGGGTTTGCCTGTTCACAAGAAAAAAATGATAGATCATACGCAATTGTGTAAATTTCGTTCAAACCTCGCGTTCAGCCAGATTGCCAATGTGCTGGTTTATATCCTCTACCATTTTTTCAAAAGCGGAATATTGTCCAAAGATGGTCTTTTTGGAGTAGATTCCACCGAATTGGCAAATGAATATTGCCGACCTATCTGCACGATTGAAGTAAAAGGCAAAAACAAGGATAAGAAAATAGTCAAGATTTATACAGATTTGGACTGTGATTGCGGGACGAGACGCAAAAAACGTGATAAGTCTACATATTTCGTTGGTTATCGTCTGCACACTTTAACAGCGATCAATGCCAAAACAGGCCATAATTTTCCATTGATGTCGCTATTGGCACCTGGCAATCACCATGACAGTAATTTCTTAAAGCCTCTGGTCAAATTGGCTCAAAAAATGGGAATCGAGATGAAATTGATAACAGCCGATGAAGCCTACCATGATAAAGATGGCTCCCTTTTTAATGATACCGATGTTCGTGTAATTACACCGCCAGATGCAAAAGTCGAATTGCCTGAGAATGTGGAAACGGATCCGTTGCGTGTATATTGCAACGAAAATTGCGAGATTCCGATGGAACGAGTGGGCAGCACAGATATGATGCATGAATATAAATGTAATGCTGAAAATGGTGAATGTACTTATGCGTCAAGTTGTCATCAATATCGTGAAATTCCATTAGACAGCGGTATTTTCCAACGAATACCGATAGATGGAAAATTGGCTGATGAGGCGATATCTATTCGCAAGAATTCAGAAAGGCCTTTTAACCTGTTGAAAAAACGGGAAGGTTTGGAGCAGGTTCGAGTACGGAGCCAGGGTTCGTTGATAGTAAAATGTGCCGTTGGCAATATGGCAACCTTGCTGATTGAGATGGCTGGTTTCCGAAAGAAGAAAAAGAAAAATATGGAACAGATGGAACTATTTAAATTAGCGTCATAGTTGCAAAGAACACCTGATGAATTAAACCCCGGAGGGGTGTAGGCATAAAGCCTGGCGGCTCTAGCCCCAGGATAATGGATCGTTAATTTGTTTTGTATTTACCTTACCATTCACCCATTGGGAGAAGGCTTTATAAAAGGTATTAGATTTTGCTATTTATCTATGCCATTCAACTCAAAAATTGCTTGTCCTTTACGACTGGCCTGATTTTTAAAAATCAAACAGGCAAAAAACAATTCGGCAGGTGAAATTTGATAGAATTATGCTGGAGAGTATAGAAAAAATGGTGACAAATGTCATTTTGGATAAATTTAGTCGAAGTGGATTTGGTACTTTTCAACACCCTTTATAGAGGGTAAATTTGATTGTCAATAACCGGCAATGGAGAAGAAAATGGAAAACAGCATGGTCAAATTTAATTTTCAGGGTGATGACATCGAGGTTTTTAAAGATAGTCTGGATTTGTGGGTTGTTGTCAAACGGGTGTGTGAATCACTTGGACTTCAAGCCCACGGCCAGGTAGAAAAATTAAAAAAGAAGAAATGGGCACGAACACAGATGAACTGTGTTC
>CAZTWC010000040.1:0-216 GCA_964617105.1 uncultured Myxococcia bacterium | reverse complement strand
AATTGGCCGAAAACAGGAGACTTTCTGCGTGCATCTCGACTGTTTACCTATGTGGCTGGCAACCATCGAGCCTTCAAGGGTAAATGAAAACATTCGGCCAAAATTGGAGGTATACCAGAACGAAGCGGCCAAGGCCCTGCGTGATTACTTCTTTGGGGGAATTGCTGTTAATCCCAGGGCTGTCAATGCGCCAACGGAAATTGAACGCCATAAAAT
>CAZTWC010000039.1:0-19168 GCA_964617105.1 uncultured Myxococcia bacterium | reverse complement strand
TCGCACCATCCCCGGTAATTGGCACGGTGAATACAATCTGATTAAAATATATAAACTTATATATTATCGCAGGAGTAAAATTCTCCGCGTTACATCAGTTTGTAAAAAATATTTTGGGCTACAAATAATAGATGCCAAATAGGCAAGTCATGTGGGATCCACAGAAACCGCAACAGCATCAACAACAATTGTAACTGGTAAAACGATTAGTAATGGTAACTGGAGAACTAACTTGAGGTTCAGCCGGGAGCAGGAGCGGGTCGCAAAAACAGCGTGAGATTCAGTGTGAGCGCAACGGCAATTTTAATTTTAATTTGAGACTATTAACTTCCTTTCTACAGTAAATTCAGAAACAGTATTTTTTGTCTATCTACTACTTATATCGGATTATTTCAGAAAATATTTAATAAAAATGATCGACTTTATGATTTTTTTTTTTAGCCTAAAATCATTGATTGGCTTTCTACCCTTGCCAATCGGAAAAATTTATGTTTAATTTTTGGATTATGAAAAATAAATCGTTGCTAAAAAATTTGCCCGTATCTGCCTCAATTAACCAGCCATTGCTGCTGAAGGGTAAGTCTATTGCCCTCACCAGAGCCGGAAAACCATACCTTAATATAACCCTGGGTGATCAGAGTGGAGATATTGACGGAAAAATCTGGGAACAGGCCGACCAGTTGGATAAACAAATTGCCTCTGGAGATATCGTTCAAGTTAAAGGGGTAATAATCGATTACCAGGGAACCCGGCAAATAAAGATTGAACAAATTTTTAACCTGTCCCCAGATCAACAGGAGCAATATCAAGTAATCAATTTTCTACCCCAGTCTCCCATTCCAGTAGAAACTATGTGGAAAGAGATGCGGCAATTGTTGGGCAATATAACCAATCCTTTTGTCAAGTCAGTAATCCACCAATTTTTAGAAGACTCCGAATTTTGCCAGGCCTTTAAACACTCTCCGGCTTCTAAAAAAATCCATCACAATTTTATCGGAGGCTTGCTCTTTCATACTCTTCATGTGGTTAAGTTGGCTCACCAAATATCCCAACTCTATCCTCAATTAAATGGCGACCTTTTAATTGCCGGTTCTTTTCTCCATGATATGGGCAAAATCTTTGAAATTTCCATTGATATGGGATTTGAATATACCGACCAGGGTAAACTACTGGGTCACCTGTATCTTGGCGCCGAACTGTTCCAAGAAAAAGTTAGCGGCATCACCAACTTCCCAGAGGAGTTAAAAACCATTTTTCTTCATATTATTCTCAGCCATCATGGCAAATATGAATATGGTTCTCCAAAACTCCCCTCCATTACCGAAGCACAGGTGATTTACTTTTTAGACGAAATAGACGCTAAAGTAACCAATATAACTGGTATTCTTTCCGAACAATCTACCCAGGCCTCTAATTGGAGTAATTTTTCTAAAATCCATGGCCGGACTTTTTATCGCTCTAACACAAAAAGTTGGCAGGGTACACCAGAAATTATTGACAGGAACCTTCGCAAGAGTAAAATAAAAAAGACAAGAAAAAAAAGCACTAAAAAGTGTGAAACAAAAAATCTTTCCATGTATGAGGAGTAATTCTTATGGAACAGATCATTGACGGTAAAGCAATTGGAAAAATAATAAAAAAAGACCTTAAGACTCAAGTAGAAAAACTGGTGGCCAAAGGTATTCATCCAAAACTTAATGTTCTCCTGGTGGGTGATAACCCGGCCTCTAAAATATATGTTAGACTGAAAAAAAAAGCAGCCAAAAAAATCGGAATCCAATCCCACACTTTGCATCTGCCAGAAGATCTTTCTACTGAAACTTTGATAGAAACAGTGGAGGAATACAACCAAACCGCCGATGTGCATGGCATCCTGGTTCAACTACCTCTCCCACCCCAAATTGATGAAGCCAAAGTGTTAAGAACCATCTCTCCACAAAAAGATGTGGATGGTCTTCATCCATACAATACTGGATGCCTGATTCAAGGTATCCCTGCTCTGCGGCCCTGTACTCCGGCCGGAATTATGGCTATGTTGGAGCATATCAATTATGATATCCAGGGAAAAGAGGCAGTTATTGTGGGACGCAGCAATATTGTGGGCAAACCCATGGCTGCCATGCTTATGGAAAAAAATGCCACTTGTACTATTTGCCATTCCCGAACCAAAGACCTGGACAAAAAAGTAAGGGATGCGGATATCCTGGTAGCAGCCATTGGCAGGCCCTATTTTATAAAAGGGGAATGGATTAAACCGGGAGCGGTGGTCATAGATGTAGGCATTAATAGAGTGGATGACCGGGTAGTAGGCGATGTGCAATTTCAAGAAGCAGCCCAAAGAGCACTGGCTATCACTCCGGTTCCAGGAGGAGTTGGCCCCATGACCATTACTATGTTGTTGGCAAATACTGTAAAAGCAGCAGCCCAAAGACTATAAAAGAGCAGGCAGATGAATATTAAAACCGAAATAAAACAAACGCCAATCTATCCCGGTTATAAACAATTCAGTCCCAAAGTGGTCAACTTCCACGGTTGGGCCATGCCAGTGCAATTTAGCAATATAATAGAGGAACACCTGGTGGTCAGACAAAAAGTGGGGTTATTTGATGTAAGCCACATGGGAGAAGTGGAATTTAGGGGCCAAGGCGCTCCTGAAACCGTAAGAAACCTGGTTACCAATAACACCAACAAAATGAAAGTTGGTGATGTGCTCTATGCCCCTATGTGCTATCCTAACGGGGGTATTGTGGACGATCTGCTGGTATATAAACTGGGGGTTGAACATTTTCTGTTTTGCCTCAACGCCTCCAATGCAGAAAAAGATTTCCAGTGGATCAAAGAGAATAACCTGGGTAACTGCCAAATAGAAAACAGCAGTGACAAATTCGCCCAGATAGCAGTGCAAGGTCCCAATGCCGCCCCATTGTTGACTAACATTTTTCCCCGCATCATAGAGTCACTGGCTCCGTTTAAAGCCAAAACTACTGACTTTAGGGATGCTCAAATTATTATTTCGCGAACCGGGTACACTGGTGAAGATGGTTTTGAGATCTACCTTCCGGAAGAAAAAGGATTACCTTTTTGGAACCAGGTTCTGGAAATAGGACAAAAATACCATATACAACCCATAGGTTTGGGAGCCAGAGACACTTTGCGCATGGAGGTTAAGTATCCTTTATATGGTAATGATATCTGGGAGGAAACCAATCCGATCGAAGCAGGGCTTAGTTGGGCAGTAAAAACTAAAAAAGATGACTTTATCGGAAGAGATGCCTTAAAAAAAGTAAAAAAAGAGGGCCCCGACCGTAAACTGGTTTGTTTTATCCCTCTAGAGAAGGGTATCCCCAGGCAGGGTTATGAACTGTTTGATGCCCAAGAACAGAGTAAAATAGGAATAGTTACCAGCGGAACCATGTCACCTTCTTTAAAACATCCAATTGGCATAGGTTATGTAAAGTCATCTCTGGCAAAAGAAGGTACAGTTATCAAGGTGGCTGTTAGAAAACGGATGGTCCCCTGTAAAATCATCAAACCGCCCTTTTATAAAAATTAATTTTTTGGAGGAGAATAATGAACGTTATTAATGATTTAAAATATACCAACGACCACGAATGGCTACGGATTGAAGGCCAATCTGGGATAGTTGGACTTACAGATTACGCCCAGGAACACCTGGGGGATATTGTTTACGTAGAGTTGCCGGAAGAGGGCGTTGAAGTCGCTCAAGGAGATTCTTTTGGGGTGGTGGAGTCAGTAAAAACCGTGAGTGACCTTCTCGCCCCGGTTTCTGGTGTTGTAACCGAGATCAACTCCCCGGTGGTTGAGGACCCGGCTATTATCAACCAGGATCCCTACGATGAAGGCTGGCTGCTCAAAATAACCTATAGCAACATGAAAGAGATAGACTCCCTACTATCCGCTGAACAATACCAAAAATATATTCAGGAAGAAGAAGAGTAGGCTTAACATGCGTTATATCCCCCACACCAGTGAAGATACACGACAAATGCTGGATAAAATCGGCGTTGACTCAATAGACGATCTTTTCTCCAGTATACCAGATCATTTAAAACTTAAAGAACCCCTGCCCATGCCAGAGCCCCTTTATGAGATGGAACTGCTCAAAGAGATGCAGGCTTTGGCCGGGAAAAATATAGACCCAAAGAATTACCTCTCTTTTTTAGGGGCCGGGTACTATCACCATTTTTGCCCCAGCGCAGTGGATCACCTGCTGTCAAGGTCTGAATTTTACAGCGCCTACACTCCTTACCAACCAGAAGTCAGTCAAGGAACTCTACAGGCTATGTTCGAATTCCAATCCCTGATCTGTGCACTAACAGGCATGGAAATCAGTAATGCTTCCATGTATGATGGAGCCTCGGCCACAGCCGAAGCCCTGTTGATGGCCAGCAGAATAAAGAAAAAGGGAAAACGGATACTGGTGGCTTCTTCTCTTCATCCAGAGTACAGGCAAACTTGCCAGACCTATTTTAATTTTCAGGATATCCCCCTCCAGCCGGTTGATTACCATACCCAAAAAGGCTGTCTGGACCTGGAACATCTAGAAGCCAGGCTACAAGAGGATGGTGAAGTTATTGCTTTGGTGGTGAGTTACCCAAATTTTTTCGGCTGTTTGGAACCTCTGGCTGAGATAAAAGAGATCTGCGTCAAGCATAATATTTTACTGGTGGTAACTGTACCAGAACCACTATCCCTGGGCGCTCTGACCCCGCCAGGTGATTTTGGTGCTGATATTGTAATTGGAGAGGGGCAATCTTTAGGAAACAAACTGAACTTCGGCGGTCCCGGCCTGGGATTTTTCGCCACCAAAGATATGTATAAGCGGCAAGTACCAGGCAGGCTAGTGAGTCGTACCAGAGACTGTGAAAATAACAGTTGCTATACCTTAACCCTTTCAACCAGAGAGCAGCATATAAGGAGGGAGAAGGCCACCTCCAATATATGCACCAATCAAAATTTATGCGCCCTGACCTCTACCATTTACTTGAGCATGTTGGGCAAAAGCGGATTCAAAAATCTATCTTACATTAATATAGATATAACCGAGCAAGCGATTAAAATATTAGGCCAAAAGGGGATTAAACCTCGCTTTACTTCACCGCAATTTAACGAAGTGGCGGTTGAAATCAATGGTGATTTGGAATCTACCTATCCTAGTTTGCTGGCTCGAAATATTATTCCCGGGCTTCCTCTGACCAATTACTATCCAGAATTAAAAAACTGTCTGTTGCTTAATTTTACCGAGATTCACAGTTCAAAAGATCTGGAATTATTGGCTGAAGAACTTTCTAACCCATCCTAGACTCAATTCCGGAATGTGTAAAGGAGATAAGAGTTGCAGAACCAGGTAAATAATTCATCACAATCGAAAAAAACAACCCCGGGAATCAGCGGCTTGGTCTTTAAAGAGGCGGTGATTTTTCAACGCTCCCGTACCGGCCGAACCACTGATATCTTTCCCCCTCTCTCTTTAGAAAGAGAGCAAGAGTTGGCCCAAAAATTTCCAACCCTATACCGCCGAGAGGAGGTGGCGGGTTTTCCAGAGGTCAGTGAAATCGATGTGGTTCGTCATTTTACCCGCCTATCACAATGGAATTACGGAATAGACAGCGGCTTCTATCCTTTGGGCTCCTGCACCATGAAGTACAACCCCAAAGTAAATGAAACGGTTTCCAGAATACCACTTTTTACCGACCAACACCCCCTGGCCCCGGAGATCTTTTGCCAGGGTTCTTTGAGATTGCTCTTTGACCTGGAACGTCTGCTGGCGCAGATAAGCGGTTTTGACGCTGTAAGCCTACAACCCTCCGCTGGAGCACAGGGTGAACTGTGCGGATTAATGATGATTAAGTCCTTTATGAATCAAAGCGGTGAAAACCGGGAAACCGTGCTTATTCCGGATACGGCCCACGGCACGAACCCGGCTTCCAGCGCTCTTTGTGGATTCAAAACAAAAAAAGTACAATCCCGGCAGGATGGCTGCATTAGTCTGGATGACCTGGAAAAAGCCATGGATGAAACGGTAGCAGCCTTGATGATCACTAATCCAAACACCCTGGGAATTTTTGAAAAAGATATTGTCAAAGCAGCGCAAATTGTCCACGCTAAAGGAGGCCTGCTCTATGGTGATGGAGCCAACCTTAATGCCATCATGGGAATTGCCCGTTCAGGAGACATGGGGTTTGATGTAGTTCAATTGAATCTTCATAAAACCTTTTCCACCCCCCACGGAGGCGGCGGACCTGGTTCAGGCCCGGTTTGCGTAAAAAAGGAACTCGCCCCCTTTCTGCCGGTACCAATAGTTGAAAAGGACCGCAAAGACTATCTGCGGCTCAATTATGACCGCCCTCTATCTATCGGCAAAATGCGTTCTTTTTACGGTAATTTCGGAGTGATGGTCAAGGCCTATACCTACATTCGGGAGATGGGATATAAACATTTACGGCAAGCGGCTCAAATGGCGGTTTTAAATGCCAACTACCTGATGACGATTTTAAAACCTTACTACCACCTTCCCTTTCCTGGAACTTGTATGCACGAATGTGTTTTTACCCATAAAAACCAAAAAGATAATAAAGTCACCACTATGGAGATAGCCAAAGCCTTGATTGAGTGTGGTTTTCACCCGCCAACGATTTATTTTCCCATCAATGTGGATGGCGCCCTGATGATTGAGCCAACTGAAACTGAAAGTAAACAAGAGATAGATGCTTTTGCCTCTGCCTTGATTGAAATTGCTCAAATGGCTGAAAATGACCCAAAAAAGGTGATTGGCCAGCCGCACAAAACCGTGGTAAAAAGAGTTGATGAGACTTTTGCCGCTCGTAATCCAATGTTAAAATACTCATCTCAACCAAGAGAAGGGGAATAATATGTGTGGTATTGTAGGATTCTTTTCCAACCAGGGAAAAAATATCGAACAAAAACTCCTAAAAGAGATGACCGATTCCATGACTCACCGGGGACCGGATGACAGCGGTTATTACTTTGATGGAGGCATAGCATTCGGCCACCGCCGCTTAGAGATAATCGACCTGGAGAGCGGTCAGCAGCCAATGAGCGACCATGAGGGACAAATCTGGATAACCTTTAATGGCGAAATTTACAATTACCTGGAGTTGCGAGAAGAGTTAGAAAAACGGGGACACCAATTCCAGACTAATTCCGATACCGAAGTGATCATTTACTGTTACCAGGAATATGGACTCGATTTTCTCTCTAAACTGAACGGCATGTTTGCTCTGGGGCTGTGGGATAAAAGAGAACAAAAACTGGTAATCGCCAGGGACAGGCTTGGAATAAAACCTTTGTTTTGGACCCAGATGGGGGGCACAGATTTTCTTTTTGCATCGGAAATCAAAGCCCTGTTAAAACATCCCCAGGTTGCTCCCCGCCCCAATCCGCCGGCAATCTCAACCTACCTCTCCTGTTTTAGAATCTACCAGGATGAAGAAACCCTGTTTAAGGGTATTTATATGGTTCCCCCGGGATATTTCTTGACCATAGACAAAAGCGGTGATCTCCACAAACGCCAATACTGGAAAATCCCCCTGGTGCCTGACAACGATAAAAAGGACCTGGGTGAAGACTATTACCTGGAAACAACGCGCGATTTGTTAAAAAAATCGGTGCAGCGAAGAATGATAAGTGATGTGCCCCTGGGCGCATATCTGAGCGGTGGCCTGGATTCCAGCATCATTGTATCTTTGATGAGTGAAATACTGCAGGAACGCGGGGTTGGAGACAAACTAAAAACTTTTAGCGTTGGGTACGATGACGGCACCAGTGAATTTGAATTCTCCCGGCTAATGGTAGAACGCTACAAAACTGATCACCAAGAGGTGGTAATGGGACTCTCCCAATACATGGAAGTATTGGAAGACTTAATTGAATACAAAGACCTCCCTTTGGCGGTTGCCAACGAAGTTCCACTACATGTACTTTCCAAGCAGTTGAAAAAAGATATTACAGTTGTTTTGTCTGGAGAGGGGGCCGACGAGTTGTTCGCTGGTTATGGAATGTTAAACCGGGCGCCTTTTGATTACGAAATGGCTCGTTTTGTCACCCGCTGTCCCAACTTTTTCTCCCAGGATCAACAGGATAAAATGATGGCAGCCATCCGTAGACGTTACAGTTATTTTTTCTTTGACAGCGAAGTGGACTTCTTTTTAGTGCTTTACTCCTGGTTAAATTTTGCCGATAAAAATTCTATCCTCTCCAATGAGTTCAAATCCCAATTGGATGAAGACAAACAATTCTTCAATTTTTGGGACCAGCAGTTCAAGGAAGTTAAAGATCTTAACCATTATGATAAATACATATATATACTGGAAAAAATCCATCTGGAAGGACTGCTACACCGACTGGACACCTCTACCATGGCTGCATCGGTTGAGGGACGGGTGCCATATTGCGATCATGAACTGGTGGAATTTGTCTTCAACATGCCGGTTAAATACAAAATGAAATGGAAAAGCGAAGATGACCGGCTCGCCGCCTGGAGCCATAACAGCACCGAAATTTCCCAAAATCTTGATTATACCAAATATATCCTTAGAAAAAGTTTTCAGGACAAACTTCCCCAGGAAATCTTTCAGCGAAACAAATTTGCCTTTCCGGTTCCTTTACAACGTTGGTTTGGACCGGAACAGATCGGTAATATCAAGAATATGCTATTTAAAAATCCCTTGACTGAGTATTGTTTTAACCCAGATAACCTGCGCTCATGGCTTGATGTCCAAAGCCACAACAATGGAGAGTTGAAAATCTGGATGGTGGTAAACCTCCATCTCTGGCTAAATAAATATTTCCAATAAGGAAAAATTCTTTACTGTAGAAAAACTTTTAGAACGTCAAATAAAAGGGGTTCAAAAACCAATTCAACTTTATTCGGTCCTCGATTTTTCCAAAATATAAAGAGGTGTTCACATGACCAGTTTTTTCGATGATTACGACATGGAAGTGCTGCAAAACAGGCTCAAAGAAAGAGTCTTGCCGCTGATTGAAGAGATGCTTAACCGGAGTCCTTCAATGTGCCGATGCCGGGACTGCCGCCTTGATGTGGCAGCCATAGTTCTTAACCGCTGCCCTGCCAACTACGTGGTATCTGATCTGGAAAAAGAAATCAGTCAAAAAGTCGATGACCAGGAGATTATCAGACAAATAGAAGAAGCCTTTGATATTGTAGCATCCAATCCTCATCATTTGAAACAATTTCCCGAGGAATAGATTACCCTACCCCGCTCCCAGTTTCAGATTGGCAATTGCATTTAAATCAAAGGGAGATAGGTGGTTATTGGATAGGTAGTATTGGCCGCAAAGCGCTATCATGGCTGCGTTGTCTGTACAAAATTCAGGAGAGGGTATAACACACTCTATTCCCTCCTGCTGACAGGCTATACTGAGATCCTCTCGCAATCTGGAGTTACAGGCGACCCCACCACTGATTACCAGGTGGCGGCAGCCGGTAAATTTAACCGCTTTTATACTTTTGATCTTCAATACATCAACTACTGCCTGCTGAAAAGAGGCGCAGATATCTGCCTTTTGTTTGGTATTATCGTCCTGGACAGGATTTTTACGCAGATGCATCATCACGGCAGTTTTTAAACCGGAAAAGCTAAAATCCAAGTTATCTCTCTTGGCCATGGCCCGGGGAAACCTATGGGCTTTTGGATCTCCCTGGGTTGCCAACTTTGAAATAGCCGGACCGCCAGGATATCCTAAACCAAGCATTTTAGCCACCTTGTCAAAAGATTCGCCCGCCGCATCATCCAGAGTTTTACCCAGGCGCCGGTATTTACCTTTGGCTTCCACTAAAAACAGAGAGGTATGCCCGCCAGAAACCACCATTCCCACCAGGGGAAAAGAGGGATTAGCCGGAGGGATAAAACTGGCAAATAGGTGACCTTCCAGGTGATTGACCCCAACAAAGGGGATATTGAGAGCCAGGCTCAATCCTTTGGCAGCCTGTAATCCCACCAGCAGAGCGCCCACCAATCCTGGACCGTAGGTGACACCAATCCCCTGAATCTGGGACAGTTCCACTCCCGCCTCTTGTATGGCCTGATCCACCACGGGAAGAACGTTTTCCAGGTGGCTTCGGGAGGCTATTTCCGGAACCACTCCCCCAAAAGGCCGGTGCAATTCCAATTGAGTTGAGACCACTGAGGATAAAAGTTCCCCACCAGATCCAACCACTGCCGCTGCGGTTTCATCACAGGAGGTTTCGATTCCTAATACCAGCATATAATATCTCAAAAAAAATCCCCCGCCAAACCTGACAGGGGATTATTTATAGTATGGTTATAGATACGTCCCTAAAGGGATCACCTGCGGCCTCAGATGCGCCGCAATCAACGACCGACTAGAAACTAGTACATACCTCCTGGCATACCACCACCAGCAGGTGCACCACCAGCATCCTTATCCTTAGGCTTCTCGGCAATCATAGCCTCGGTGGTCAACAACAGAGATGCAACGCTAGCGGCATTCTGCAGTGCCGATCTGGTCACCTTGGTTGGATCGATAACCCCGGCCTTAGCCAGATTCTCGTAAGTTGCTGTGGCTGCATTGTATCCAAAGGCGCCGCTCTCAGCCATCACCTTGTTTACCACTATGGAGCCTTCTACACCTGCATTTTCAGCGATCTGCCTAATCGGTTCCTCCAACGCTTTGCGGAGAATGTTTATACCAATATCGCGCTCATCGCTGAGTTGCAAATCATCCAGCGCTTTTAAACAGCGCAGATAGGTAACGCCGCCCCCAGGTACGATTCCCTCTTCTACCGCTGCTTTGGTAGCATTAAGAGCATCTTCAACCCTGGCTTTTCTCTCTTTCATCTCTGTTTCAGTAGCAGCACCCACTTTGATTACCGCAACACCGCCAACCAACTTGGCCAACCGCTCTTGCAATTTTTCCCGGTCATAATCGGAACTACTCTCTTCGATCTGAGCCCGAATCTGTTTCACCCGGCCCTCCAGGCTGCTCTTGTCGCCGCCACCGTCCACGATGGTAGTATTTTCTTTGTCGATTTTGATCCACTTGGCAGTACCAAGATCGTTCAAAGTTATGTTCTCCAATTTTACCCCAAGGTCCTCTGAGATCATCTGTCCACCAGTTAAAATGGCGATATCTTTCAGCATCTCTTTGCGGCGGTCGCCAAAGCCCGGGGCTTTTATGGCGGCTGCATTCAGAGAGCCGCGCAATCTGTTAACCACCAATGTAGCCAGGGCTTCGCCCTCTACATCTTCGGCTAAAATCAATAACGGCTTGGACATCTTGGCCACCTGCTCCAGCAAAGGAACCAGATCTTTCATAGAACTTATCTTTTTCTCGTTAATAAGAATGTATGGATCTTCCAATTCGCAGATCATCTTCTCGGGATCAGTAACAAAATAGGGGCTGATGTACCCGCGATCAAACTGCATACCTTCCACGATATCCAGAGTGGTTTCCATCCCTTTGGCTTCCTCTACGGTGATAACACCCTCTTTGCCAACTTTTTCCATGGCTTCGGCAATAATATCACCAATAGTGGAGTCGTTGTTAGCGGAAATTGTGCCCACCTGGGCGATATCTTTTTTATCTTTGGTGGATTTGGAAAAATTCTGAAGTTCTTCGACCACTTTTTTTACTCCAGCATCAATTCCCCTTTTCAGTTCCATGGGATTGTGTCCGGCGGCCACCAGTTTGCTGCCCTCGCGGTAAATAGCCTGGGCTAATACTGTGGCAGTAGTAGTTCCGTCACCCGCGATGTCAGAGGTCTTGCTGGCTACCTCTTTTACCATTTGGGCTCCCATGTTTTGAAAATTATCATCCAGTTCTATCTCTTTGGCCACGGTAACACCGTCTTTGGTTACGGTGGGGGAGCCAAAACTCTTGTCCAAAACTACGTTTCTGCCCCGGGGTCCCAGGGTTACTTTCACGGTATCGGCCAGGATATTTATCCCCTCTAATATCGCACTTCTAGCCTGCTGGCTGAAGGTAATCTCTTTAGCTGCCATTTTTTCCTCCTGAATATAATTATTCAATAATTCCTAAAATTTCATCCTCTTTTAGTATCAGATGCTCGATACCATCGATTTTGATTTCAGTACCAGAATACTTACCAAAAAGAATAGTATCTCCCTCTTTAACATCCAGCGATCTCACGCTGCCGTTATCCATGATTTTACCATTGCCCACTGAAACAACTTTTCCCTCCAAAGGTTTCTCCTTGGCGGAATCGGGGATAATAATTCCTCCCTTGGTGGTCTCCTCCTCTGCTATTCTTTTTGCTAATATGCGATC
The DNA here is from genome assembly GCA_964617105.1 of uncultured Myxococcia bacterium. Taxonomy (GTDB): domain Bacteria; phylum CAZTWC01; class CAZTWC01; order CAZTWC01; family CAZTWC01; genus CAZTWC01. Next base: position 6,856 of record CAZTWC010000039.1, on the reverse strand, counting down.
GTACAAAGGTTTGAACTTCTTCATATAAAACCTCCTTAAAATAAATAAAATTCTACCTGGTTGCCGTCCTGGAATTCACTTCGCAGCAGAAGGGGGGTTCCAGATGACAACTACCTTTTACTAGCACTCTCCTTTTTAGAGTGCTAATAAAATAAAGCCTGATTGTTAAAAAGTCAATAGAGAAAAGAAAAAAATTTAGAAAATTGTCAAAAGTCGAAAGCCTCTGGTCATAAATATATTGAAAAATTATTTTTTTATTATAATATATATGCAACCTGGTTAATTAAGTATTGTAATTATTCTACAATGGCCATTGGGTCTTAAAAAATATCGAGGTTCAAAATTATGAAAGGGATTATCTTTAATGTTTTTGAAGATTTTATTGTGGATAACTTTGACATTGAAACCTGGAACACGGTGCTGGAAAAAGCAAACCTGAAATCCGGCCTGGTGTTCGTTGCCCCAATGACATACCCTGATGAGGATTTTTTTGCCTTAGTCACTACGGCCATTACCTTGAAAAATCTTAACCAAACCAATGCGCTCCATTCCTTTGGCCAATATACATTTTTAAAATTGGCAAAAAGATACCAAAGCCTTATTGAACCCTTTAAAACTGCCAGGGAATTGTTACTGAATATAGATCCAATTATTCACAAAGAAGTAATCAAGTTATTTAAAGAATCCACGCCGCCAAAATTTACCTACAAAATTTCAACGCCAGACACATTGACCATGACCTACCATTCAAACAGAAAACTCTGTCTTTTTATGGAGGGTCTGATAAAAGGGGTGGCTCAATATTACCAAACCGATATTTCTTTTCATCAGTCTAAATGTATGCTCAAAAATGACAACGAGTGTACCTTTGAGATAAAATTTAAGAACTCCTGAAAGCCAAACACAAAAACACTGTAGCATGAATTATTACCAAAAAAAAATAGATGCGCTGGAAAAAACCTTGGCCAGGGAGAGGCTGGCCCGTCAAATTCTTGAAGACCAGATAGAAAAAAGGGCGTTGGAAATATACAATCAGACCAACTTACTTCAAACTAAGCGGATAGAAAAACTGCTCCAGGTAGTTCGCAAGGTATCTGAAGGTAATTTCACCATCCAGGCCGATATTTCAGATAGCGCCGATGCGTTGGATGCCATCGCCATGGGAATCAACATGATGATCGATAATCTCCAAAATATTGAGAATATCAAAAATACAGCGATGAAAAAGGAGGTGGAATTATACCTGACCCGGCAGGCAGCCGAACTGGAACGGAATCGGGTCAAAGAGATTGAAAAAGCAAAACAATACACTGATTCGATTATCAACAATGCCATGGACGCCATTATGGTGGTGGATAGCCAGGCTAAATTTATCAGGGTAAACCCGGCGCTGTGCCAAATTAGCGGCTATGGGGAAGAGGAGTTATTGGGAAAATTCTTCTTTGATTTGCTCCTTCCAGAGGATAGGGAATCCATTAAGGATAAAATCAAACTGCCCCTGATTGAACGTCAATCTTCGGTAAACACGGAATTAAAACTGTTATGTAAAAATGGCGATATTTTGACAGGAATATTGAAAGGGACGATGTTTTACCATGGTAACGACGATATAGGCGAGTTTATTGGAATATTCAGGGATGAAACCGAACAGCGACAAATTCAAGCCCAGTTGTTTCAAGCCAGCAAGTTAGCGGCCCTGGGTGAACTTGGAACAGGTATTGCCCATGAACTGAACCAGCCTCTCACGGGAATAACTATCTTTTGTAGCCAGATACTAAACAAAAAAACCAGTCCTCAGAAAACTACCGAGATGTTGCAAGATATCTACCAACTGTCTAAACGAATGGCCGTCATTATCCAAAAAATCAAAGCCTTTGCCAATCCCAGGGGATTGGCTGATATCTCCGTGGTAAATGCTAAAGATGCCCTGGACGGTTGCCTGGTGATGCTAAAACCCTTGCTGGACAATTCTGAGATTTCCCTGCAAATCGATCTGCCTCCAGATCTACCGGCAGCGTCTGGCAGCCGGCCGGGATTGGAACAGGTATTTTTAAACCTTCTCCTCAATGCCAAAGATGCCATAGAAGCCTCCAATGATGAGGGTGGCTGGATCAAAGTGGCCGGGAAACAAATCGGCAAAAACATGATAGAAATCGTTATTGCCGACAGCGGCCCTCAGATTCCTGTGAATCATAAGTCTAAAATCTTCGATCCTTTTTTCACCACCAAAGATCCCAACAAAGGCACGGGATTGGGTTTATCTATCTCATACTCCCTAATGCAGGAAATGAAAGGAAACCTTTATTATCGTCACTCAAACCAGGGAGACAAAGAGTTCATCCTGGAATTGCCGATAATGACTCCCCAGAAGCAACCCTCTTCATAACCATAACCAGCCGTCCCTACAGGGATCACCTGCGGCTTCGGCCTCAGATGCTCCGCTATTACAACAACTAAAGGCCATGAGAGTGGGGCCGATGCAAGGCGCCGCAGATGCACCGCTATCCATGACTTTTAGAAGGGCATTACGAAATTTATTTGTACTGACTGCACTACCGAAGGTTCCAAATAGGTTCCGCAGGTAGCGTTGTTTTCACTGTCGCCAAAACCGCTAAAGCCGTTTTCGCAGCGATCTTTCTGTCCCGGCTGCTGATAATTGCCCAGGTGGCGCAAACCGGCAAAGGGAACTAGCAGGCCGTAACGTAAAAAAGCATGAAAATTATCAGTGGAAACATAAAAAATATTGAGATTGAACTCCAGGCCCAACTCTTTTTCCTGGCCGGGAGTAGAGGTGTCATAAAGAGCACGAGAAAAAATTACGTCTAACCAGGCGCCAAAACCCTCATTTAACTCGTATTTGATAGTGGGTTTGACATACATAGCATCGCTGAAACCGCCCAGTATCTCCCTAAACAGGATCATGTCCACATAGTAATCGGTATGAAAACGGAAGTTGTTGATAGTTTTGTCATTGCCTGGAGCCTGCCAGCCATCCAAAGAACCGGGCTGGGGATTTTGGTCAACTCCTGGATTTATTCCCATGCCGGGGGCATCATCCCCAGAAGCAATACCGAATTCCAGTTTAAAGGTTAGAGTATCGTTTAGAAACTTGTAGTGCATTCTGGCTACCCCGCCCCACTGCGAGATGGTGATATCTTTTCCGTCCAGACCCTGGATTTCGCCCATTACCCCCAGAGCCTCAGCCTCCAGGTAGAGTTTACGCCAGATAAATTTTACCCAAAAATCAGGGATATATATCTTGGCACCGTAATGGTCGTCTTTTGCAAACAGAGTACTGTTGCCGGCTTGGGGTTTATAGTCGGAAACACTCCGAGCCTGAACACGCAGAGCCAGGACCGTGCCATAGTTCAACACTATCTGCTGATTGGCCAACTTCTCCCGTATTACATCTTCTTTATCTTTTTTAGCCAGAATAAAGACAAACTGGTTTATATCATCGATCTGATCCGCATCCATGGCAGGATCTAGTTGGGTATAATTGTTAGCAGAACCTTTGCTGGTCAAATAGGCGCTAGTCGCGCCTTCTGAAATAAAATCCCACCCCAGAGAGAAATAATGTTCCATGGCCTTTACAGTCAACATCACTCTGTCAACTGTGGTACCTCCATCCGCATCAAGATCCAGGCCATCGTTGGCAAAAATCCCCAGGCCAAAATGGAAGGGCATGCGGCCAAACTTTAACTCTCCAAAAGGGGTCATCAATTCACCCCAAACATGCTTTATTACCAGAGCATCGGAAACCGAGTTAAGTCCTTTTTCGGGCTGAACCTGGGTCTGGCTGAGAGCTAGTACCGGCACTTGAAAGCCCATAGTTCTACCTTCGGGAGTAGAGCCCATAACCAAGTTATCGAGTATATCCAAAGTTGACTTAACCCGCATATCCTCACTAATGTTGATTATCGGTTTTAATCTGAGACGCAAATTAGCCCCAGCCAGTGTATCGCTTTCTCGGCCATCCAGCTCGTTATATGCAGGCTCCGGCAGGCCCATTGATTTAATATCCACCTCTTGCTGCTGGTTTGGCAACTTAATCTTTTTACCTTTGCCATTTACGTCCATATCCAAGTTTTGAAAAAGATTGGCCCGCATACGGAAATAGCCATTCATTTCAAAAAACTGTAACTTCGGGGCTACCTCTTCCTGCCATTGGATCTCATCCCAATCCTGGTGGTTAAAATCTTCCTTTGCCTCTTCCTGGCCAAAGGAGGATACCGGTAAGGTTAAAACCAACAGACAAATCAAGATTGCTCTTAACACCTTTTGCATGAATACCTCCTGTAAAATCATTTTGGTAATAATTTGGTTCGGTTTACTTGGTTTCCATCAAATCGCCTCAGGCTTCTACCGAGCCTTTAGCAGTTTGTACATAGCCTTTTTTCCCTTGATACTGTATATCATGGCCATCCCCTTGCTAACAGTGCCATTATTCATCTTCCAGGGAACGGAACTGGAAGAACCAGCGTTTACATAGAGCGAATCGTGCCATTTACCAGCGGACAAATAGGTTTCACCGCTCAAATCGCAACCCTTGCCTCCTGCTTCTAAAATATGGCCGAAAATGCCGAACTTAATCTGGTGTTTCTGTAAAAACTCGCTTATGTGGATGTCACCCACATGAGTTCCGTCTGGAATCATATCAATTCCGTTTTTTCCCGGAGTTCTGGGCGGACCGTGGGACACGAACACCAGGGGATCATTGGCAAATTTTACCATTTGCCCCAGAGGCAAAAAATGTTCGGACCAATAGATACAACTGCCGGTATTGTGGGTATATTTTTTATTGTAGTAACCAGGCAGGCTTAGAAGGTCGTAATCATCACCATCCACAAACTTAACCAAAGACATATTGATCAGGTTGGGTAACTTTTCCTGTAGATCCAAAACCGCCATGCTCATATTCCCGGCAGACTCACTATTGCCAGCCTGAACAAATACCGGTAATTTACTAATAGCCGCCACATCTTCGATGATATATTTCAAATCCTCTTCCTCGTAGGCTATGTCGCCATTCATCACAATGGCTTCCACCCCGTGGCGCTTAAATTCTCTAAGAAAATATCTGACATTTCTCTGGGAGGCTTTGAAATAATCTTTGGTGGCTGACAGTACCCCCAATACCGCCCGATCATCTTGGTCCTGGTTTAGCACCCGTAATACCGAGCCTTCAAACAAATAAGTTTTTCCCCCTATTTCCACTTTTTTGGGCTGGCGTACTTTGACCAGGGGGGGATAACAGGCTAAATCGTATTGAGTTTCATAAGTTTGCCAATCTGGTAATATTTTTAAGGCATCGGTTTGGACAACTTTTTTATTGATAATCTTTGGAGGAGTTTTGGCAACTACTTTTTTTTCGACTATTTTTTTACTAATCTTTTCCACTGCTGGCGGTGAAATCTTTTCCGCTGGCTGAAAGCTGGTAAAAAACAGGCTGCAATTGGCAAAAGAGAGGGCATATATAATAATGATATAGGTGAACACCAATTTCATTTTCATTTTTATCCCTAACAATTGTCTGTATAAAACCATAAACGTGTTGAATTATATCATATTATCAATTAGTGTCCACCAGGAAATATAAAATACCACAAACATCGCAAGGTAGAAATCGACATGCATATTTCCGTCCGAGAATTATAGCTACGAAATGAACTCTCAGACGAGTCCTTAACTAGTTTTGGCACAATAAACTCGGTAGTCTATCTCGCTGAAGATATTGTTCTGCCACTCCAGATGAGCAATCCAATCCTCCTCCAGTCGATTTTGTTCTATTTGCAGGTATAGGCCGTTAAAGTTGAGCAAATGCACCTTAGTGCGTTTATGGGCATAGGGGACACAAGTTCCAGTGGTCATAATAAAGGCCCAGTCAGAACTTTGAGCCAGTAACAATTCCCGAGCCGCCTGGTTGAGGGCTCTGCGCTGAAGTCCGGTGGCCTGAGGGTATTTGTTGGTCAAGGCAACCATCCTCTCTTCGCAAACATGCAAATGACGGTAGATCCAATCGTTGCTGCCGTTTAGCCAAACCTCATAATAGCCATTGGCGCCCCAGGAAGACATCGCCGGCTGGCTTACCTGGTTAACCGGATTACGCTCAATAAACTGGCTGGGGGTGATTAGTTCAAGTTCATCCTGGTCGTAGTGAATTTTTCTGAATAAATATTCAATAAAGTCTGGACCTTCAAACCACCAATGGCCAAACAGTTCGGCATCGTAAGGGGATATCACCAGAGGCTGGCGCCCCATCAATCCCCGCAAATGTTTTATCTGGTGCTGGCGGTTGAATAAAAAATTACCTGCATGAGAGGCTGCCTTCTCCCGGGCAGTAGGTGGATCGTACAACTGCTTCTGGTGTAACTCCACCTGACCAGTAACCCGATGGTACTTAACCCCCAGGCTGCGCCTGATTCCATCCCTGTGAAGATAGGGGCTGATATAGTCGTAGTCAGCATCGTAGCCCAGGTCACGGTAAAATTCCCGGTAATCGATGTCACCTGGATAACCAATTTCAGCGCTCCATACCTGACGGGAAGATTCGATATCCCGGCCCAGGGCAACCACCCCGTTGGGACAAAAAACCGGTGAAAAAATACCATGATGGGGAGTAGGACTACCGTTTAGCAGACCATGAGAGTCCAGAATAAAATACTGGATCCCATTCTCCTTTAAAATGGCCTCTAAGCCAGGATAATACGCACATTCCGGCAACCAGATACCCCGGGGACTTACTCCAAAATGTTTTCTATAGTTATTTACCGCCACTGCAATCTGCGCTCTAACCGCCTCTTCGGTAATCATCAAGGGCAAAAAACCGTGAGTGGCGCCGCAGGTGATGATCTCC
>CAZTWC010000038.1:8040-19557 GCA_964617105.1 uncultured Myxococcia bacterium | reverse complement strand
TTTTTGGTCAAATACAATTTACAGTGGTTATCTTAATGAAAACTATAATTTTCATACAAAAAAAAATTCAGCAACATTAATTAGAAATATTCTTAATTGCTCACCTGCGGTTAGTGCACTTAAAGATCTGGTGACTTTTGTTACAGAGATTTTAGTTATGATTGGTGTTGTAATAGCTACCCACAATGGATTAGCCGAGATTTTGCTAAAAACTGCGGAGTTAATAGTTGGCAAGATGGAAGGCATAACTGCGGTTTCCATCGCGCTGGATACATCTCCCGGAAAGATAACTGATGCAATTGAAAAAGCCATTAAATCGGTTGACAGCGGAGATGGAATTTTGATTCTAAACGATCTGTTCGGGGGCAGCGTGGGTAATGTCAGCCTCAGTTTTTTAGAAGAGGGGAAAATTGATATTGTGGCAGGGGTTAATTTACCCCTGCTGATCAAACTCTCAACCTGTCGTAGTAAAAATAATGAACTAACTCTCGGTGAAATGGCACAAATGCTGGAAGAATATGGGAAGAAAAATATAGTATCTGCCGGCCGTTTGTTAAAAAAATAATTCCCGTGGAGCAAAAGAGGTAATAAAATGGTTAAGAAAAGTTTTAAAATTACCAATGAACTTGGACTTCATGGACGAGCAGCATCCAAATTGGTAAACCTGGTAAGCAAATACAAATCGGACATAACTTTTTGCCGGGATAATATTCGAGTCAACGGCAGGAGTATAATGGGCGTCTTACATATTGGCGCCAATGTGCTGGACAAAACCATATCCATCGAAACCAGGGGTGAGGACTGTCAAGACGCCATGAACGCGATATACAAATTTATTGTTGATGGTATTGGTGAAGAAGTAACCAAATGAAAACCATCTCCGGTACTACCATTAGCCCGGGTATCGCTATAGGCGATGCCCTTTATTTTGAGCAAGCCGACTTCACTTTTCTTCAGAAACATATAGATAAAAATCAATCTTCACTGGAGAGCCAGAGGCTGGAGAAAGCCTTTGCTCAGGCATCCACTTGGTTTGAAAACCGCCAGCAAAAAATCACCCATAGTAAAATCCAAACTGAGTTGCAGGAGATTGTCGCCATTCAGGGGATGATGTTAAAAGATCAGGCTTTTTTGCAGGAGACGGTGGATATAGTACATCAGGACGGGATCAATGCCGAGTGGGCTCTATCAAAAGCCCGGGCAAAATACCAGCAGATTTTTTTAGAATCGGACAGTGATTATTTCCAGGAGCGTTGGGATGATGTCAAGGATATTTTCCAGCAAATTTTTTCCGCGCTCTTAGGTCAGGAAAATGAGGTTAATTTTACCACCCTTTCCTCCCAGGGGAAAGTGATCATTGCGACTCGACTCCTACCCTTGGATGCGGTGAACCTGATTGAAGGCCGGGCGGGCGGATTTGTTCTGGAAAAGTGCGGTCCCACTTCCCACGTGGCTATTCTGACCAGGGCTATGGGACTACCTCTGTTGAAAGGAGATGCGGGTCTCTCTTCCCAGGTGCAGGATGGGGAGCATTTGATTGTAGACTGCCAGCAAGGGCTTTTAGTTTGTAGTCCAGATCGGGCTAGTTTGGAAAGTTATAGGCGGAGACAGAAAAACAATTTGAAAAGGACGGTTATAAACGGTACTGGAACCAGGAAAGAAGATAAAACTCACAGTAAAGATGGAAAACGGATATTTCTCAGGGCCAATATAGAACTTTTACAGCAACTGGAGGATCCTTTGCTCCAAGCGGCAGATGGTATTGGTCTGTATAGGACCGAATATCAATATATGAACACCAGAGATGAATATTCAATCTCTGTGGAACATCTCTATAGAGATTACTGTCGGGTGGTGGCGGCGGTATCTCCCCATCCGGTGATAGTTCGTACTTTTGACCTGGGTGGTGACAAATTGAGTTCCGATCAGAAAGAGGCGGAGAATCCAGCCCTTGACCTGCGGGCTGTTCGTCTTTACTTGCTGCCGGCAGATAATCCTTTACATTCTAAGTTTAAAGAGATGTTCAAGAATCAACTGAGAGCAATTCTTCGGGCTTCTACCCAGGGGGATTTGCGTTTGATGTTGCCCATGATTTCCGGGGTGGAAGAGGTTGAGAAGATAGGAGAGATCATTGAGGAAGTGAAGGGAGAGTTGATTGTTCAGGGTAAGGAGTTCAACCGGCAGGTAAAAGTGGGAGTAATGATCGAAGTGCCTTCAGCCACAGTGGTGAGCGATATTTTAGCCGCCCGCACCGATTTTTTCAGTATTGGCACCAACGATCTGGTTCAATACCTGTTGGCGGTAGACCGTTCCGAAGAAAAGATGGCAGATCTTTATCTCCCTCACCATCCGGCGGTTTTACGAGTTTTAAAACAGGTGATAGAAAACGGGAACCGGGCGGGCATAGAAGTTTCTCTCTGTGGAGAGATGGCGGCCCGGGAGGAGTACTGCCCCCTGCTGTTAGGGCTGGGTTTGGACACTTTTAGCGTCAATTTGCAAGCCTTGCCCAGAATAAAAGAGTTGATCTCCCGAATATCCATTAAAGATGCCGTCCGGCTGGCCAATCAGGCTCTCAATCAGGAGAAGGCTGCGCAGGTGTTGCAACTCTGCCAAGAGTTTCCAGGAGGGGGCGGGCAACGATAGCAGCGCATCTTCTAGGGGGCGATGCCTGCTTTATGGCAGATGTTGCACATCCGGCGGTTAGATTGGTTGATAGAACTGTCCCAGCCCGGTGGATGCGGATTACCGCCTATACTGCCGCTTTTGTGGCAGCGGACACAATTGCTGGCCGCACCCTGGTCATGGCAGGCGGCGCAACTGACTATATTCCGCCTGGCGGCTGAGCCATGAAGTGTTACCCAACCCTGGGGATGGTTGTTGAATTTCTTTTCGGAGTTGGGAGCGATGCCGTGATGGGTATGACAATCCTGACAACTGCTGCTGCCGTGACATTTGGAGCAGTAATTAGGGTCTAATCTGGCTTCTACGCTGTGGCGGGACAACCAATCCATTCTATGAATAAAATTACTTTCCATTTTTCCCCGATTTTTAACCGAGGGTCTGAGATTATCCCGCTGGCTGTGGCAGTCAGAACAAAAACCTGTATGATGGCACTGGCGGCAAACATCGGAACCAGATTTGGCCATCTGACCGTGATTACGACTGAAATTACCTTTGTGACTGAAGAACCGGGTTGGTTTTTTGGTATAACGGTGCAGGTCTATGTGGCAGGCAGAGCAGTTTAATTTGTCCAGCCTTTCCTGGTGACAACCGCTGCACTCCTGATGACCAGCCAGATGGTGGCTGTTAGAAGTAGCGGCCTGTTGGTGGCAGACCAGACACTGCGATTTACCTTTTATTTTCTCTTTGGCGGAGTTTTCGGTTTTTAAATGTTTTTGGTGGGAGAAGTTTAACTTGTGCTCTCGCACCAGATAGGTGGATGCCTGTTGAGGGTTGGTGTGACACCTTTCGCACTTATTCATAACCTCTAGATGGCACCGCTCGCAGGTAGCCTTTTTGGGTAAAAAACTGGTATTCAGGGAGGTGGCTTCCTCTATTTCGCTATGGCAGTTTTGACACTCCTTCCCCTGGTCCAGATGGGTCTGGTGGGAAAAAATTATCTGATCCGATTTATCCACAAAATAGCGGCAGGCCGCAAAAAGTAAAATAATCGCCAAAAAAGCCAGCAAAAGAACGGTAACTCTATATTTTGCCATGATATTGTTGTTCACTTTGATGCAGTTGAATAGTTTACTTGTCGGTTCAGGCTCAATTTTAACATTCCGTAGAGTTCCCGTTCAAAAATTGGATTGGAGGAAACTCCGATTTCACCCGCCAACTCAACTGGCCCTAAACGGGCGCCCAGGGAACCATAACTGCTTAAGGAATAAGACTGGTTCCGTAGGTTATGGTCGAATATCAGCCCCTCCAACTCAAAAGTGGTGTACAGGGTGTTGATGAAATTGAACAGGCAGAAACTGCGTAATCGCCAAAAGGCGTTGGTTTTCTCTTTGACCCGAAATAGTTTAACTCCCAACATATCTTGTTTTTTGGGATCCAGGTATAGGGTCGAGTGGAAACCAGCCGCATATCCGTTTTCGCCATGGTCAAAGAAACTTTGACTGGCCTCCAGGCCGGTGTTGAGAAAGGTCAAAGCCTGATAATTCAAAGCCAAATAGGCTTTGGTGTAATTGTCGGCGGCAAATATCGAAAAAATAGAGGTTTTGGGCAGCAAAGCGCCGATTTTGGAATGATTCACACCCATATCCAGGACTAAATTCTGGTGGGGGTAGAGATGAATAACGGTATTTAATTCTGCTAATTGCTTGCCTGGAGCATCCATAAGGGCGCTGCCCTCCAGGACGGCCCAGTTAAAATATCTATATGAGCGCAGGGAAAAGTCGACCCCCAGATCGGCGCGAGACACAAAACCTTCATCTGTGGTTACCGCAGCGGAGATACCAAACTGTCCTATGTCCAACATCCGGTAGTAAAGACGTCCACCGGCCAGGTAATCATCCTGGCCAAATTTGTGGCTGTAATCGAATCGGGGCGGTGAAACATTTCCGCCAAACAGGCTGAGTCCAAAACCGCCCAGGCCGTTAATTTGCAGCCGCAGTCCATCAACCTGTTTGACCAGGGAAGCCCTTTCGTAGATAAATTGCCTACCCAGGCGCAGAGAGACCCCGTCAATGAACTGGTAGTCCAGATAGCCAAAATTAAGATCACCATCAGCCCGATCTTTGGTTCGCCACTGGTAAAGGTCGTACATCCCCCACCCGCCAATGGCTATTGACAGCCCCTGGGCCCCGGCTAAATCCATTCCGTAGAGATTGAGATACTGGCAAAAAGGGATTCGGTGGGTCACCTGGTTTTCATAGTCTTCAGCCCTGAACTGCAAAAAACTGGTGGTTTGGGCAGATAATTCCGTACTCCAGGCCTGTGAATACCAGGTTGATAAAATTGCCAGGATTATTGACAAAGCAACCAGAGATTGAAAAAACGACCAGAAAACTTTCCAGCCGGTCCGCCTTTTTGAAGCGAAATTTGGGGGTCTATTTATCATTTTACTATCTCTATTTTTCCGTTCATGTGGGTGGACCACTGGCTGGATTTATCCTCTTTGCCAGGGTCGTAGAGCGGATATTTGGGGTGGCACTGGGAACAATCTTTTGTGGCGGGTGTATGCTGGTTATTGGGAGGTAGACTGTGACAGGTTCCACAGTTGGGAGTGTCGGTTTCAAAATCAAAAGGAACCATCTCCACCCGGCCGTTTATGTGCCGTTTTTTGTCCAGGTCGTTGTTCTGAAAACTGAGGCGATGACAAGCCTGGCAATTATTGACTTTTTCCAGGTGTCCCGATGGTGGATTGCCGTGACAGGAGGAGCATTGCAAACTTTTAGAGTCCTGCCATTTCATCTGCGATCCATTGCCCCCTCCTTTAATAGAAGCGCCGTGACAGTAGATATTGTTGCAGGTTTTATTGGTATAAGTCGGATTTAGACCGCCTCGTGAGGCTTTTGAACTGAATACCACCTCTGCTGGAGCAGGAGAATCCAAATGTCCGATATCATCCCAGCGCTTAGGTGTAAGGTGGCAGTCTTGACACTGGAGACGGGTAGTTAAATTACCTTCGACCAGATGGGTTTTGTGAAGGTCGTCCTCTTTTTTGCAATCACAGGGACAATCGGGGCAATCATCACCGCAATGGGAATAGTTGGGCCGGCAATCGGTCTGGCACAAGTCCTTTCCGCAATGGGAGGGCTGGGGCTCGTGAGGCATGATGTTGTAATGGCAATAGGCGCAGTCGTTTTCTCCACGATTGGCAGATTTATCCTGAAAGTTGCGCAAATCGCCGCATACAGACAGAAAAGTAACAAAAAGTAGAAACAGAAGGGCTTTTAAGCCTATTTTCCAGCCTGATTTTATTATCCGGTAGATTGTAACATCTCTATTATTCATAGGAGGTAAAATATCCCCTTATTCCACAATTGTCAAGTTGAAAGGCTCAGATCCGCAACCAGCCTGCTGTATCAGTCTGAATTAATTTGACTTTGATAAATTTCCCTGTTTAAATTAACTAGTTTAATAAATAATAAAATGTAATATGGAAAATCTGGCGGTTGTCGCGGTTGTCTTAGTTATAGGAGAAAAAACCATGCCCTTATTAGTTGTAGGTTCGGTAGCCCTGGATACGGTTGAAACACCTTTTGGTAAACGGGAGAGGTGCCTGGGAGGTTCTGCCTCCTATTTTTCAGTGGCCTCCTCCTATTTTACTCAGTCTAAGGTGGTGGCGGTGGTAGGGGAAGATTTTCCTAAAAAACATATTGATTTGTTAAGTTCAAAAGGGGTTAACCTGGATAGTTTGGAAGTACTGGCTGAAGGAAAAACCTTTTTTTGGGAAGGCAAATACAGTGGCGATATGAACCAGGCGGAAACTATTACCACTGAATTAAATGTTTTTCAAGATTTTAAACCCCGTCTCTCCCAGGTTGATAGTCAGATACCGGTGTTGTTTTTGGCCAACATTCACCCCTCTCTACAAGAAACAGTAGTGAAACAGGCCGGAGGCGCTAAATTTGTGGCCATTGATACCATGAATTTTTGGATACAGGGCACCCCTAAAGAATTATCCCGAGTTTTAAAACAGGTAAATATGTTGGTTATCAACGATGGGGAAGTGAGGATGTTGAGCAATGTAGACAATATCTTCAGGGCCATTAAAAAGGTTCAGCAGATGGGACCGGAAATATTGGTTGTTAAGCGAGGGGAATATGGACTGATCATAAAGTATAAGGATTACCTATATATCGCTCCAGCCTATCCTTTGCAAGAGGTGGTGGATCCCACCGGAGCGGGAGATACTTTTGCTGGTGGCACCATGGGGGTTTTGTCCCTTTTATATGAACGACAACAGGCCCTCTCTTTCCAGGATATTCAATTGGCCACTATTTTTGGTACAGTATTGGCTTCTTTCAATGTGGAACATTTTAGCCTGGAGGGGATAACCTCTCTAAACCGGGAGCAGATCCAGGAGCGTTGTTTATCCTATTGCCGTCTTACCGGGCAATCATGGGCACCGGAAAAAATTGATAAAATTTTAAATAACTAAACCAAATCTGGTTCTTTTTCGAGCAAGTAAATGGCAACTTCTAATCCGATGCTCACTCGACGGCAAATGTTGACTCAAAAAGAGGTCAGAATTCTCGACCATCTTCAACGACCTCAGCCCATTGATAAACATCTTTTCCAGGTAATTGCCCGTCAATTGAATCTGTCGGTGGAAGATGTGTGGCAAGCCATAGAGTATTTTAAAAAAGCGGGCATTATCCGTAAATTTTCTGCCATATTCGACACCACCGCCATGGGCTTTTCTAGCTCCCTGCTGGCCATGAAAGTGAAACCCGGCCAGGAAGAGGAGATGTCTCATATTATAAATCGTTGCCCTGGTGTCAGCCACAATTACCAGAGGGATGTTCCCTATCAATTGTGGTTTACTCTGGCAGTCCCTCCGGGTCTTTCTTTTGAAGCGGTAACTGAGTATTTTCGTGCTCAGCCCCTCTGCCAAGATCTGCTTCTGTTCAAAACCATAAAACGTTTTAAAATCGGGGTGGTGCTAGATCTTAAGAACCGGGAGAAAGGGGAGAAAGATCAGGATCTTGAAATTAACCAGGATCAAGGGGGGGTCAGAGATGATGCTATCAAACGTAGTTATGACCAGTTGGACCGGCAGATAATCTGTCAAGTCCAAAAAGAGATACAACTTGTGCGCTATCCCTTTAAAGAGGCGGCCACTACCCTTGGTATCAGCCAGGATGAGTTGGTTAAGCGGCTTCAAGTGATGCAGGAAAAGGGGATTTTGCGCCGCATTTCTGCCATATTGGACCACCGGAAAAGTGGTTTTCTATTTAACGGCATGGTGACCTGGCAGGTGGATGATAAAGATCTGGACAATCTGGGGCGCAAGTTTTCCTCTTATAAACCGGTAAGTCATTGTTATATAAGAAATTCATTCCCACAGTGGCCCTACCAACTTTACACTATGATTCACGCCAGGAGCAGGGAAGATCTGGAGGCGATCGTGGAGCATATGACTGCGGCTTCGGGCCAAACCAATTATAGGATATGTCTGAGTACCAGGGAATTCAAGAAACAGAGAGTGATCTATTTTAATCCAGAGTTTGAAAAATGGTTCATAGAAAACATAAAAGGAGTTGCCCATGATAATACTAATAATTAATTGCGGAAGTTCATCGTTGAAATATGATCTCATCAATGTCCAGGAAGGGGAAAAACTGGCTGGAGGGTTGGTGGAAAATATCGGCCAGAAAGACAGCGCCCATACCTTTATGAAAGATGTTCAGACCGTTAAGGAAGTGAAAGAGGTAAAAGACCACCTGGCAGCGGTTAGACTTGCCCTGAATAACCTGGTGGCGAAGGATAATCCCGTTCTGAGCAACCTGGAGGAGATTCAGGCAGTGGGCCATCGGGTAGTGCACGGCGGTGAAAAGATGACCAGTTCCAGAGTGATTACCCCGGAAGTGAAAGAGCAAATTAAAAAGTGTATTGACCTGGCTCCTTTGCACAATCCCATCAATCTGGCTGGTATTGATGCTTGCCAGGAATTGATGCCCAATATTCCTCATGTGGCTGTTTTTGATACCGCCTTTCATTCCTCTATGCCAGCGAGGGCCTATGTTTACGGCATTCCCTACAACTTATACCGGGATCATGGCTTTCGCCGCTACGGTTTTCACGGCACTTCACACGCCTATGTGGCTAACAAGGCCGCCGAATATCTGGGCAAGGAGATGAACGAGCTGAATATAATAAGTTGTCATTTGGGCAATGGCGCCAGTATCTGTGCTATCGAAAAGGGACGCTCCATCGACACCAGCATGGGTTTGACACCTTTGGAGGGACTGATTATGGGAACCCGCTGCGGAGATATCGATCCCGCCCTGGTGCTGGTTCTACAAAAGCAGTTGGGACTGTCAATAGACGAAACCGACAAACTGTTAAACAAACAGAGCGGATTGACTGGAATATCCGGTTTAAGTAACGATATACGGCAGGTTATGGAGGAGGCCAACAATGGTAATTACCAGGCCCTGCTGGCTATCCAGATTTTTTGCTACCGGTTGAAAAAATATATCGGCGCCTATGCCGCGGTTTTGGGTCATCTGGATATTTTGATTTTTACCGGCGGTATTGGCGAAAACTCCAAGGGAATCCGGGCCAGGACTTGTCAGGGATTAGATTTGATGGGAGTGGCCCTGGATGAGATGAAAAATATTTTTCGGAATCCGAATAACAGTGGGATATTTGAGATTCACAGCGATTCATCCAAGACCAAGGTTTTGGTGGTCAAAACCAGAGAAGATTTGATGATTGCCAGGGAAACCGCCACCCGGGTTGGATATCAGCAGGCCAGCGAGGACAGGGTTCAAGAGGAGTTTAAAGTGCCGATTATCACCGCTGATCAACACATCCACCTCTGCCAGGAAGATTTGGAAAAACTCTTTGGCCAAGGTTATACTCTTACCAAAACCAGGGATATTTCTCAACCAGGACAGTTTGTAGCCGAGGAAACTGTAACCTTGATTGGCCCCCGTGATATGATTCCTCATGTCCGCATCATTGGGCCGGTGCGGGAAAAAACTCAGGTGGAGATAACCAGAACCGAAGAGTGCAGGCTTGGTATCGATGCTCCGCTAAGGCTTTCCGGCGAACTGGACAATACTCCCGGTATTGTGTTGGAGGGCAACGAGGACAGGATAAAAATGGAAAAGGGGGTTATTTGTCCCTTACGACATATCCATATGACTTCGGAAGACGCCAAGAAATACAGTTTGTGTAACCAGGATGTGGTACGGATCAAGATTCCGGGAGAGCGGGAAGTTATATTTGGCGGAGTTCACGTTCGAGTAAGCGACAAAGCCAAACTGGCCATGCATTTGGATACTGATGAAGCCAATGCCGCCGAATTGGATACCAACGCTTTTGGCCTATTGGATGGCGTTCAAGAAAGAAAATAAGGTGACAAAAAAATTATGTTGAAAAAAGGTCTATTAAGCGATGCACAATTGCGTCAGGAGATGGAGAAGTGTGAATATTGCCAGGAGAAACCGTGCCAGGATAAATGTCCGGCTCACTGCAGTCCGGCTGATTTTATCATGGCGGCCAGAAAAATGGAGCCGGCTGACCTGAAGAGGGCGGCGGCCATGATTTTAAGTTGCAATCCTCTGGGAGGAGTGTGCGGGGCGGTATGTCCCGACCAACACTGCATGAGCGCCTGTGTGTATAAGAAACTTAACCAGCCGGTGGATATCCCATCGGTGCAAATGACTATCATTGAAAAAGCCAGCCAAATAGGACAGACTCCCAATTTTATGGCCAGGAAGAAAAACGGTCAAAAAGTGGCCATAGCGGGGGCTGGCCCGGCCGGCCTGGCGGCTGCTGCCAGCCTGGTTCAGTTGGGCTTTCAAGTTGATATTTATGAACAGGGAGAAACCGCTGGCGGGATGTGCAATATTATCCCCTCCCAAAGGCTTCCCCAAGAGGTGTTGGACAGAGATTTGGAGTTTATTCTCTCCCTGGATGGGATAAACCTATTTACTCAACAGGCTATACAAGATCTAAGTGATTTTTTTACCCAGGGCTATAATGGAGTGGTGGCGGCCACCGGCCTAATGGCGCCAATAAAATTGGGCATCCCCGGTGAAGAGACTACTGTGAGCGGACTCGATTTTTTAGCCCGGCCAAAAAAACATCTGGGCACAGACCAGGCTTCAGGTAAAGTTATGGTGATTGGCGGCGGCGCTACCGCTGCTGACTGTGCGTTGATTGCCAGCAGTATAGGGTGCTCTTCAGTGGAGATGGTTTGTTTGGAAAAAGCGGGTGAGATGCCTTTGACCCAGGATGAACGGGAAGAGATTATCCTGGCCGGGGTGGAGATTACCGGACGTTGCAAGTTAGTTTCCATAGAGAGTAGCAATGATAAGATCTCCCGACTCAAATTAAAAAGGATTGAGTTAGATGGTGATAGTTTCGATTTGACTAAAATTAGTGACCAAGAGGGCACTGTGCAGGTGCGAGATGATATTGACCTGATAATCGTGGCTATTGGCAGTAGAAATATGCCTCTTAAACAATCTGATAGCGTCAAGGAACATATAGTCTATGCCGGTGACTGCCACAATGGCCCCACTACTGTGGTGGAGGCGGTGGCCTCTGGTAAAAATGCGGCCATCAAACTGTCCGCCGCTTTGCAGCAAACTGCCCCAGATACTTCCAAACCAGAAGATAGCAATATTAAAAGCACTTTTACCATACCCGGTTACCACCAGGTTCCGGTGGATTTGGAAACCGATTATTTCGGCCGGGCTCTGATTTCGCCCTTTTTACTTTCTGCCGCTCCGCCCACTGACGGCTTGGAGCAGATGGAGAAGGCCTATCAGGCCGGTTGGGCCGGTGGGGTTATGAAAACCGCTTTTAACGGATTACCCATCCATATTC
>CAZTWC010000038.1:0-8030 GCA_964617105.1 uncultured Myxococcia bacterium | reverse complement strand
ACCGGCTGACCTATGCTAATTGCGATAATGTCTCAGGACATCCTCTAGATCGGATTTGCCGGGAGGTGGAACAGTTGGTGGAAAAATACCCAGACCGGCTGACCATAGCGTCTACCGGCGGTCCGGTGACCGGTGACGACCAGGCCGATAGACAAATCTGGCAAGAGAATACCAGAATGTTGGAAGACGCCGGCGCCATGAGTATTGAATACAGTCTCTCTTGTCCTCAGGGCGGGGACGGCACCGAAGGAGATATTGTCTCCCAGAATGCTGCTTTGACTGCCAAAATTATTGGCTGGATAATGGAAGCCTCCCAACCCCAGGTACCTAAACTGTTCAAGATGACCGGGGCGGTGACCTCCATTAAGCCGATTATAATGGCGGTTAACCAAACCCTGGCCGGTTTTCCTGATAAAAAGGCCGGTGTTACCCTGGCTAACTCTTTTCCCAGCCTGGCCTTTCGTAGAGATGACAAGGGAGCTGGCGATAGCGGTCAACCTGGGTGGGACCCGGGGATCGTGGTTGGGATGAGCGGTGACGGCATTACCCCCATCAGTTACATGACCCTGGCCAATGCCGCCCCTCTGGGCGTGACCATTTCCGGAAACGGCGGTCCCATGGATTATCTGGCTGCGGCCAATTTCCTGGCTTTGGGCGCCAGCACCGTGCAGTTTTGCACTTTGGCCATGAAATATGGGTATGATATTATCCACGAGTTGTGCTCCGGCCTCAGTCACCTTCTCCAGCAGCGGGGCATTGAGTCGGTATCCCAGTTGATAGGTAGAGCCTTACCCAACCCCATTGCTGACTTTATGGAGTTACCGGCAGACAAAAAAGTATCCTGTGTTAATGGAGATCTATGCATCTCTTGCGGCAACTGCACCCGCTGTCCCTATTTGGCGGTATCTTTGGATAATGATAAAATACCTAAAACCGATCCTTCCCGATGCATTGGCTGCTCTATATGCGTAAAAAAATGTGTGTCTGGCGCTCTCTATATGCGCCAGAGAGATGCTGCTGAAAAAGCGGCCTTACGGGAGGATTGAGCCTGTTAATCAATTTATGAGTTCCCGTGAAATAGTAGAACCGAATCAGGAAGGATAAAGAATAATGACTGACATTTTAATAAAAAACGGTACTATTGTCACCTTAGGTCTGGAAAATCAAGTGCTTAACGGGCATTCTCTGTTGATTGAGGAAGATAAAATCAGTAAAATTAGACCAGATTCCGATTTTACCGGCTCCTACCAACAGATTATAGATGCCGGGGGTAAAGTGGTTATGCCCGGTTTTATCAACGCTCACATGCATTTTTACAGCAGCCTGGCCCGGGGGCTCTATAAAATTCAACCATCTACCAACTTTGTGGAAGTGCTAAATAACCTCTGGTGGAAATTGGATAAATTGCTAACTCTGGAAGGTTGTTATGTCAGCGCCATGCTGCCCTTAATCGATGCCGTCAGCAGAGGAACCACCACTATTATCGACCACCACGCCAGCCCGGGAGCGGTCCGTGGTTCTCTGAATATTATCGCCAAAGCGGTCAAAGAGGTGGGGATAAGGGCTAGCCTATGTTACGAGGTTTCTGATCGTGATGGAGAGAAGGTGGCCCAGGATGGGATCCAGGAAAATGTTGATTTTTTGCGTAGATGTCAAACTGAAAATGACCCCTATTTACGGGGGCTTTTTGGCTTACATGCCGCCTTTACCCTGAGTGATAAAACCCTGCAAGCCGTCAGAGAGGCGGCTCAGGGGTTGGATACCGGTTTCCATATCCATACAGCAGAGGCCTTGTCTGATCAGGAATACAGTCTGAAAAATTATGGCATCAGGGTGGTAGAGCGGCTGGATAAGTTTGGCCTGTTGGGACCAAAGTCGATTACTGCCCACTGTGTCCATATTGACCAATCGGAGATGGAGTTAATCCAAAAAAGCGGTAGTGCGGTGGTGCACAATCCCCAATCCAACACCAACAACGCCGTGGGTATAGCCGATATTATCGGCATGACTGAAAAGGGACTTTGCGTTGGCCTGGGCACCGATGCCATGACAGTCAACATGATGGAGGAGGTCAGGGCGGCCCTGTGGCTACATCACCTGGAGAAAAACAACCCTTCGAAGGGATTTTGTGAATCCTTGAACACTCTGCTGGTCAACAACGCGGTTATTGCCAATAAATATTGGGATATAGGACTGGGGCAATTAAAAGAGGGAAATGCTGCTGATATTATCCTAATAGATTATTTTTCCCCTACTCCTTTTGATAGTAATTCCTTTATGGGACATCTGGCCTTTGGTCTTTCTCAGTCCTTTGTCAACACCACCATCTGTGGCGGTAAAGTACTCATGAAAGATAGGCAATTAAAGATAGATATAGACCAGCCCAGGCTGGCAGCCAGGGCCACCGAGTTGGCCACTGAAATTTGGGAAAATTTTTAGGAGTTTAAAGATGTCCGAATTTGTGGGATCCCGGTTGCCCAGAACCGATGCCAAAGCCAAAGTGCGGGGCCAGGCTTTGTTTATTGATGATATCTCTTTTAGCGGGCAATTATATGCTGCCGTGGTAAGAAGCCCGGTGGCCCGGGGAGTTATAGAGGGTCTGGATAGTTCGGCTCTTGATGAATTATCTCAGGTAAAAGGGGTTTTTACCGCCGTTGATATACCTGGGTGCAATATTGTGCCGGTTGTACTGCGCGATCAACCCTGCCTGGCAGAAAAAGAGGTCAGATATTGTGGTGAGCCGGTGGCGGTGGTAGCGGCTACCACCAGGGATATGGCGCGTTTTGCCGCTCAAAAGGTGGTGGTGCGGTGTAAACCTATGGAGGCGGTGTTGGATGCCGAGCTGGGCATGGCAAAAGATGCCCCCAAAATTTACGGCCAGGATAATATTTTTAGTAAATATCACAACCAATACGGTGATGTGGATAGCGCTTTTGGGGAGGCGGCTGCCGTAGTGCAGGCCGAATTTCACACCCCATACCAAGAGCATGCCTACCTGGAGCCTCAGGGAATGGTGGCGGTGCCTGGCGCCACCGGAATAGAGATTTATGGCTCTATGCAGTGTCCCTTTTATGTGCGGGAAGGGGTTGCCGAGGTTTTGGGGATGAAATTGAGCCGGGTTAAGGTGATACAGACCACTACGGGCGGCGCTTTTGGCGGTAAGGAGGATGTTCCTTCGCTAGTGGCGTCCCAGGCGGCGTTGGCAGCCTGGCACACCGGCCGGCCGGTGAAATTGATCTATACCCGGGAAGAGGATATGGTATCCATGAGTAAACGCCATCCAGGTCATATTCGTTACCGCCTGGCTGCCGATGGGCAGGGAAAATTGCTGGCCGCTCAGGTGACCTACATTTTGGATGCCGGCGCCTACAGCACCCTAAGTCCGGTGGTGCTCTGGCGAGGAACTATCCACGCTTTTGGATCTTACCAGGTACCCAATGTGTGGCTTAAATCCTATGCTGTTGCCACCAACAAAGTGCCTTGCGGCGCTTTTCGCGGTTTTGGCTCTCCCCAAATCCTGTTTGCCGTGGAGTCGGCCATGGATATGTTGGCTGCTAAGTTGGGGATGGATCCGGCTGAGATCAGACGGCTTAATATCCTCAAATCAGGCGACTTTACCGGGTCTGGCCAGCAACTGGAAAGCAGCGTAGGCATTGGCGAAACTTTAGAAAAGGCGCTGGAGAAGTCGGATTGGAATCAGCGGCGTCGGCTCTTTGAACAGGACAATGCCAGACAGGATAACAGTTGCGATAAAACCAAAAAAAAACCGAAATGGATTCAAAAAGGATTAGGAATTTCCACTATTTATTATGGAGTTGGGCTTGGATCAGCAGGACATAAGCTCTCCCGGGCGGGGGCATATGTGCAGTTAGAGTTTGACAGCAGCGCCAGTTTTGCGGTGGGCACCACCGAAATGGGCCAGGGGATGACCACGGTGTTAAGCCAAATAGTAGCCCAGCAGTTGGGGATAGATTATGTCAATGTAAGGATGGATCCGGCTGATACCTCCCGTGTTCCAGACAGCGGTCCCACAGTAGCTTCCCGCGCCACCACCGTATCGGGCAATGCTCTTATCGATGCTTGCCGGCCCATCCGACATTCCCTTTTTCTGGAGGGAGCAATAATGTTGGGCGGGGTGGCTATAGAGGAGTTGGAGATCCGGGGACAGGAGATGGTTTTTAAAGATAGTAGGCAACCAGGGATAAAAATCAGCCAGGTGATAAAAGGCTGTGCTGAAAAGAAACGGCAGTTGTCAGGACACGGCTGGTTCAAAGTGCCGTCAATGGACTGGAATGCTGAAACTGGCCGGGGCAAGGCTTACATGACTTATGCCTGGGCTACCAATATCGCTGAAGTTGAGGTAAATACCCAAAGCGGCGAAGTAAAGGTAATAAAAGTTATTGCTGCCCACGATGTAGGTAAGGCCATAAATCCAGACCAGGTGGAGGCGCAGATTCAGGGGGGCACAGTTCAAGGTGCTGGGTACGGCACTATGGAGGAGATTTTGCACAATCCGGCGGGAGAGATGCAAAATACCAATTTTTCTACCTATATAATCCCATCATCTTTGGATGCGCCACAGGTGGAGCCGCTGATAGTAGAAAGTGCTTTTGAACAGGGGCCTTACGGGGCCAAAGGTTTTGGTGAACAACCTTTGATGGGAGTAGCGCCTGCTATTACCAATGCCATTTATCACGCTACCGGCGTCAGGCTGACCACCATCCCGGCCACCCCGGAGAGAATGCTGGCCGCTCTGGCCAATTTAAATGAAGAGTAATTAGTTCTTGGTTAGATCGAAAGTTGAGATAAAAATTGGAAATAAATTTTAGCATAAACGGTGAGCAAAAGGTAGTGGAGTTGGAGTATGACTTGCGGTTGGTGGATCTATTGCGCCAGAAGTTTGGCTTGATTGGCACCAAAGAGGGATGTGGAAAAGGGGAGTGTGGAGCCTGCACAGTGCTTATTAATAGTCTGGCGGTAAACTCCTGTCTGGTGATGGCCAGCCAGGTGGAGGGGGCAGAGATTATCACTATCGAGGGGATAAGTAATGGCGAAAAACTGGATGTGCTTCAACAGGCTTTTATTGACCAGGGAGCGGTTCAGTGTGGCTTTTGCACTCCCGGATTGGTGATTTCCTTAAAAGCCCTATTTATACAGAATCCCCACCCTGACCGGCTTGAGGTGGCCACTGCCATCTCCGGTAATTTATGCCGCTGCACCGGGTATCAAAGGGTGATGGAGGCAGCAGAACAAGTGAAAGGATAATACTATGCGAGAAATTATTGATGATCTAAGTAACTATTTGCAGCAAAATTTGGATGTGGCTCTGGTTACCGTGGTAAATGCCCAGGGTTCAACTCCGCGAGGGACGGGTTCTCACATGCTGGTTGACCCGGAAGGACAGATCCGGGGTACCATAGGCGGCGGCAAGGTGGAGTTGCTGACTATTAAAGAGGCGGTATCGGCTTTGCAAGAGGGAAAACCCTGCCTAAAAGAGTTTGAAATTTTCGAAGAGGGAGCCGGGGGAGAAGATGGGAAAGGGATAGGGATGTTGTGCGGCGGTAAAATGACCATTTTTATCGAACCGCTCCTTTCTGCCCAACGCCTGGTTATTTTTGGCGCCGGTCATGTGTCCCGGGAACTGGCATCCCTGGCTATTAAGCAGGGATTTAGATGCCTGGTGGTTGATCATCGCCCTGAGTGGGCCAACCAAAATAATTTTCCCGGAGCCCAGGTGATGCTGGGGGATTTTGAGCAGATTTCGCAGGATTTGCAGACCAGTCCCCGGGATTTTTTGGCTATTATGACCTATGGCCATGCCCATGATGAGGTAGTGTTGCGCAATTTGGTGGAAAAGCCCTACAACTACCTGGGGATGATATCTTCCAAGCGGAAGCGGGATAAAATTTTCCAAAAATTCAGCCAGCAAGGAGTGGATGATTCTTTGTTAGCCAGGATAGACTCGCCCATGGGTTTGCCCATCAAATCCAAGACTCCTTTTGAGATTGCGGTGAGTATAATGGCTAAAATGATAGATATACTCAATAAAAATTAGAGAACAGTATGATAGATCCCATAACTTATACTCCCAAAAGCCTGGACAAGTGTCTGGTACGAATGGCTGAAAAGAGAAACCAGGCCTTTATCCTGGCTGGTGGCACCGATTTACTGGTAAGGTTTAAAGATACTCCCCGTCTGGGGCTGGAGTTTATTAACATTGTTTCCTTAGAGGAGTTGAAGGGGATCTCCCTTCAGAATGGTCTTATCAGTATGGGCGCTCTGACCACTCACAGCCAGATTGCCGGCTCGCCCCTTCTGGCCCAACATGCACCAGGCCTATGTGAAGCAGCGGCTCTGATTGGTTCACCCCAAATTCGCAACCGCGGCACCCTGGGGGGAAATCTGGCCAACGCCTCACCAGCCGGCGATCTAATTCCGCCTCTATATACCTTGGCAGCTTCGGTAATTTTGAGATCGAGCAGTCAGGGAGAACGGCAGGTGGCCATAGAAGATTTTTTTACCGGCCCTGGCCAGTCGATAGTTGAGGATGACGAACTACTCACCAGAGTCAATTTCACCCCTCTTGGTCGGGTAGGTCAGATGACGGATAAAACTCCGGCCCGGAAGGGCCAGGAAACGTTTCATCGTTTTTTACGGCTGGGACAGAGAGCTGCCCTGGCCATCTCCAAAGTTTCTTTGGCTTTGTGGACCAGAATAGAACGAGATGATAATGATAAAGGCCAGGCCCGGATAGTTGAGGCCAGAATCGCCCTGGGAGCAGTGGCCCCCACCGTAATCAGGGCGCCTGAAACCGAAAAGATGCTGGCCGGCTCCTCTTTGACCCAGGAACTAATTACCCAGGCCGCCCACCAGGTGGCGCTGGAAGCCACCCCCATTGACGATATCCGCTCATCAGTGCAATACCGGCGCCAGGGATGCTCATATCTTCTGCAAGAGGCTTTGACTTCGATTATTGGCTAGTTGTTGATACTATTGGTCATCTTGCTCTTTATGCAGCCCATCTTTCATTCGCTGCCAATAGTCTATTCGGGCGGCAATACTCTTTTCAAATCCCATTGGGCCGGGTTGATAATAGACGGTCCCCGATAATTGAGATGGCAGGCATTCCATATTGGCCACCTTCTCTTTTAGATTGTGTGCATATTGGTAACCTTTGCCATACCCCTCTTTTTTCATCAGCGAAGTGGGGGCGTTACAGATATGCAGAGGCGGGGGAAAAGCTTTCCCTTTTTTCAAATCCTTTTCAATTTTTTTATAGGCAAAGTAGAGAGCATTGCTCTTAGGCGCGGTGGCAAGATAGACTGCCGCCTGGGCCAGGGCCAGGTTACCCTCCGGCATTCCTAAAAAGTGAACCGAATCTTTAGCAGCCATGGCCACCTGGAGCGCTTGTGGATCAGCCAGCCCCACATCTTCACTGGCAAAACGCACCATGCGTCTGGCAATATAGAGAGGGTCTTCTCCAGCGGTCAACATTCTGGCCAACCAGTAAAGGGAGGCCTGGTGATCACTGTTGCGCAGACTTTTATGCAGGGCGGAGATTAGATTGAAATGTTGATCTCCCCGCTTGTCATACCAAAAGGAGGTGGAGGAGAATATTTGTTCCAATTTCTCTTGGTCAGCCTGATTATCGCCTAATTCCCTAATCACTATTTCCATCATCATCAAGGCGCGGCGGCCATCGCCTCCAGATCTGGAGATGATAAAGGAGATCACCTCCTGGTTTTGAGGATATTGACCGTTGTACCCTGTGGATGAATCCAGGGCATTTTTAAGAATCTGCCCGATATCTTCTTCGGTTAATTGTTCCAGCCGAAAAATTTGCAGCCTGGACAACAGGGGGGTAATGATCTCAAAAGAGGGATTCTCTGTAGTCGCACCAATTAATATTATTTCACCCCGCTCCACAAAGGGTAAAAAGGCATCCTGTTGAGCTTTGTTGAAGCGGTGGATCTCATCCACAAACAGGATAGTGCTGTTGCCGGTTTGACGAAAAATTGCTTCCGCCTGTT
>CAZTWC010000037.1:0-19601 GCA_964617105.1 uncultured Myxococcia bacterium | reverse complement strand
AGAAACCGCTCCAAAATCTCCGGCTCATATACCGGCTGACTGATAGCGAACTGGGCACCCAATTCAACTTTTTGAAAAAAGCGGTCCAGTTCAAACTCAAAATCGTTGGCGGTTAAATTGACTGCTACACCAATAAAAAAGTTAATATTTTTACCGATGGGATTATCCGCCAAATCGTATCCTTCGTTCATTTTACTTAATATTTTTACCAGCCCCAGAGAGTCCACATCAAAGACACTGGTGGCATCAGGATAGTCGCCAATATTAGCCGGGTCACCACTGATGGCTAAAATATTCATGATTCCCAGAGCGCAGGCTCCCATCAGTTCTGACTGCAGTCCCAGCAAATTCCGATCTCGGCAGGTAAAATGTAAAATAGGTTCGATGCCTACGTTTTTATTGACCAGATGGGCGGTGACAATAGGGCTCATTCTAAGGCGCGCTCTGGCCCCGTCGGGGATATTTACTCCGTGAAAACCGTGGGCTTTTAAATAACTGGCTCCCTCCAGGCAAGAGGAGATATCGATCCCCTGGGGCAGATCCAATTCTACCGTAATTACTTTTTGTTTTTTAATCGTTTGGCTCAGTTGGGAGTCCACTTTCTGTCTTTCATCCCCCAGAGCCTCCTGCTCCTTAATCTCCGCTTTGATTTTTTCCGGAGAGATCACCCGGATCTCTGCCAGGCTGGCTAAAGCCTGTTTAATGGCATAAATATGCTTTGGAGTGGTGCCGCAGCATCCACCGATAATCTTCACCCCGGCTTGCACCAGTTTTATGGCATATTCAGCCATATATTCAGGGGTGGTGGTATAGGTTATCATCTCTCTGGTGCGGCGCGGCAAGCCGGCATTGGGAAAAGCCGAGAGGGGCATTTCTCCAACCGCCTGTCGAATACTACCTATAATTTGCAGCATCCTCTGGGGACCCACCGTGCAGTTGGCGCCGATTATATCAGCGCCCTTTTCGCGCAAAAAATTTGCAACCTGAGCCGGTAACTCGCCGATAATTTTGTTACCGCTTTCGATAAAGGTTTTGTGGGCCGCTATAGGCAAGTCGGTTATCTCTTTGACTACTTTGATCGCCAGGCCCAATTCCTGCAAATCGGTAAAAGTTTCGATAATCAGCAGATCCACGCCTCCAGCAATTAAGCCGTGCACTTGCTGCCTAAAAGATTCTGTTGCTTCCTCCTCGGTTATTTTTCCAATCGGGGCCAACATTTTTCCCATAGGACCGATGCTGCCTCCCACCATAATTTCTTTTCCCTTGTCGCCTTTTTTTTCTGCTGCCCGGCGGGCGATAATTCCTCCCATCTTGTTGACCAGATAAACTTGATCTTGGTGCCCATGGGCGGCCAGTTTGAAACAGTTGGCTGAAAAAGTATTGGTTTCGATTAAACTCGCCCCAGCATCAATATATTCCCCGTGTATTTGTGCTACTATTTCAGGGTGGGTAATATTGATCATATCCAATTGTTGTGCAGAGGTGTAACCCTTGCTGATTAAATAGGTACCCATGGCGCCGTCAGCCAGGATATAAGGCTGCGCTAATATATCTTCCAATTTCATTGGTATGTGGTCTCCTCAGTGTATTTAGCCCACCAGGTAGGTGCCGGTTCCAACAGCGATTTCCAATCCCTGCTGGTTTTTCATCTGCATACGGCAGACGCAGATTTTGTTGCCGGCCCGGATAATCTTAGCGGTGGCTTCGAAGCGTTTTCCACGCCCCGGCCGCAGGTAATCTACCCGTAAGTCGATGGTGCCCACACCGGCTAATTGTTTTTGTAATTCCTCCAGAGAAGCAGGCTGAATCTGTTTGATCCGTTCACCTATGGCTTTCAATCCACCAGCCACATCAAGAACCGAAGAGGTCACTCCTCCGTGAAGGATATTTTGAGCGGGGTTGCCGACTAGTTCCGGCCGCCAGTCAAAGCCGAGCAGGACCTCATCAGGCCCATATTTAATCACCTCAAGTCCCAGAAGTTTATGGTATAGTATTTTGGATGCGAACAAATTGGCCACAGTGGCAAACAAATCAATCCTTTTTTTATCGCAATTCACTCTGTCTCCTTCTGGTTATCAGGAGCAGTCTCCCGGTCGGCAAGTTTTAGCAATTTATTCTCCAACATTTCGATTTTTTTGCGCAAAAATGATACCTCCTGCCGCAAGGAGGGGATAGGATTTGCACTGTCCAGGGCCCGTTCTATTTTCCCGTCCAGTTTGGCTAAAAGTTGGTCATCCACTTTGACCAATAAGTCATCAATCGTTTTATGCATATTGCCAATAATATTACCCACAGGATCGGATAATTTTTGCTGAAAAAATTCTGATATGGTATCTCCCGGGTGCCTGATGAGCCCTTTCAACAATTTTAAAGGCACCACATCTTTCTTTTTTTCCTCTTCCAGGATAATTTGAGTGAGGGTGATTTTGGTCAAATCCTCTCCGGTCTTATTGTGTATTACCTTTATATCAGTACCATTTCTGATCATGTCGGCGATCTCCTCCAGGATGACATACCGGCTCGAGGAGGTGTCGTATAGTTTTCGGTTACTGTATCGCTTGATTATCGTGTCGTTATTTTGCTGGTCAGTCATAATTTTTCCCGTTAACTGTTGCTCAATTATCCGAAGAATAGGGAAGCGGTGGAATACAGTTCAGAGGATACATATTTAACCTGGTTTTCCAGATCTTTTATGGGTACTTCCACGATTTTGCCACCATTGATAGAGGCCATTTTACCGAATAACCCGTCCAGAGCCATTTCCACAGCCGCTACACTAAGCCGGGAAGCCATAATGCGGTCAGCGGCGATGGGATCAGCGCCGCGCTGGATGTAACCCAGGGCGGTCGATCTGGTTTCTAGTCCGGTTTTATTTTCTATTTCATTGGCCAAAAAGTTCGCAATACCGCCCAGCCTGACGTTGCCAAAAGGATCCACCCGGGATGAAGAGGTAAAGACCTGCTCTTCATCGGTATCATCCGAACGAATAGTTGCGCCCGTGGCAATGACAATAATGGAATAACTTTTTCCCCGGCGATAACGTTTCTCCAGTAAGGAGTTTAGTTTACTGAAACTAAAGGGACGTTCAGGGATCAGGATGGCATCCGCCCCACCAGCCAGCCCGGAGAAGGTTGCAACCCACCCGGTTTGCCGGCCCACCACCTCGACAATAAAATTTTTATTGGAGGAGCGAGCGGTATTATGGATCTGGTCTATGGTCTGGGTAGCAACATTTACCGCGGTTTCAAAACCGATGGAGATGTCGGTTCCCACAATCTCATTTTCTATGGTTTTGGGTATGCCTACCAGTTTCACTCCATTATCGGATAATTTTTCAGCCACCTTGAGGGTATTGCGACCACCCAGGGTGATCAAGGCATCAATGGAGTGTTTTTCCAGGTTGGAGATGATAGTGTTCAGTCCATCGGGCGTTGCCAGAGGATTGAACCGGGAGGTGCCGAGTAAACTACCACCTCTCTGCTGCAATCCGGAAATCATGTTGATATTGAGAGGCATTATTTTTTCCTGCATCAATCCTTCCCAGCCGTTACAAATTCCATAGACCTTTAGACCGCTGGTGTATCCTTTGCGAATAACCCCTCTAATAGCAGCGTTTAGTCCGGGACAGTCCCCACCGCCGGTGAGAATTCCAAGGTTTTTTATTTTGCTTTTCATGGCAAACCTCCAAGTTTTATATTCACAACCCCTGATGCCTTTGGCACCTGTAGCCTATTTAATGGGAGCCAGGGTTATTTTGTTATTCCGGTATAAATCATTGAGCACATGGATTATCCGGTTTTTTATTTCCATGGCCTCTTCGTTCTCCAAAAATTGACAATGTAAAAGTCCTTTTTTTAGATCCCGGCTGCGTTGACTAGATAAAGCCGATAATATTTTTTTAACCAACTGTGGGCTTGAATGACGTAGCAGGTAGATTATCTCCAGGTCTTTTAATTCCCGCATCACGAAAAAGACATCTTGATTATTCAGGTAACGAATATCTTTAAGCGATATTCTTTCGTCCGATAATAATATGGCTATGGCTGGATTTTTGGCGCACATGCTCCGTAAAATATTTTTTTTCAAATCAGAGGATAAATCGGCAAGGATGTTTTTAGCCAATTCTAATCCGTTGATGGGAATCTGCTTTACCAGTCTTCGGGTGGGTGAATTTTTGTCAATTCGGCTGATAATTTGCCGGCGTAAAAATTTATATAGATCGGTTACATATTGCTGGGTATATTTTTCCATAATTTTGAATAGATAACTCGCAACCACAGGGTGATAACAAACAACAGTTACTACCTAAAACCAGCAACTGGCTCGCGGACAGAGGTAGTTGCTGATTTTAGGTACTATGTTTTATAAGAAACCCAATGTCAACATAAATGTGTTCAGGCAATGTCGAATTGTAGTTTGAGTGTCGAAAATTGTTTGCCATTTTTTACGGTTTTTGTTTTAATAAAGAATTATACTATAAACCTTACATTTTTATAGAGGACAAAACATTGATTATCGATCTACACATCCACAGCGACATGAATCCCGATTGCCACTTGAGCGCCACGCAGATTATTCAACACGTCCAGGAGGCAGGGTTGGATGGAATCGCTTTTACCAACAATCACCCCTATAACCCCGAAGATATCGAAAAAATACGTCAGGAAGGGGAAAGATTGGGAGTAAAAACTTTTTTTGGATATGAAATAACCACCAAAATTGCCAGATTAGTATTCTTTTTGCCAAAACCATTTGATGTTTTTGAAAAATATGGATGGTCTATCAGTACATCTGAAACTTTGGATACCCAGCAGGTAATTGATAGCATTACTGAAGAGGAGGGCTGCTGTATAATATCCCATCCTTTTGACAAGCGGAACCAGGTTGTTTGTGGAGATCGAATATTCAGTCTGCGCGATTTTGATGCCATCGAAGTGGTAAACTTCCGTTGTCAGAAGGGGTTTAACGATATGGCGGTTGAAGCCGCTTATAATATGCGGGTATCTAGTGTAGGCGGCAGCGATGCCAGTAACAATTTCGATGAAATTGGCCAGGTGGGCACCACCTTTAAAAATCCGGTGGAAACCCAGCAAGATCTGATCCGGGAGATTAAAGGGGGAGATATCTGGGCGGTAGAGATTGGGGTTAAACATAAATATGTAAGTAGTTCCAGAGGACAAGGACCACATCGCTATGATGGACGTCCCGATGGACGCCATCGTGGTGGGTCACGCCGATATGATGGCGGTGGGCGTGGGCGTGACGGACGAAACAATGGATATCAGCGCAGGCAGGGGTCTTATAATCGCCAAAACGAAGGTGAATAGAAATGATAAAGAAAATATATATTTTATTGGTCATTTTTATGTCTCTTTCTTTCTTTTGCGCTTTGGCTCAGGCAGATCAGAAACAGCCGGAACAACCGCAGACCACTACTCCTGAGCAGCCTGCAACGCCGGAACCGCCATCTGTTAAAGAGCAGCCAGCCCCTCAGACTCAGCCAACTACCAAAGAAAAAAAGGCGGTAAAAGAGCAACCAGCGCCCTTGGCAAAACCAGCACTCGAAAAAAAGCCGGAAGCCAAGCCTGCTAAAAAGGCCAAGCCAAAAGAGAAAAAAATGAAAGTGGCTATACCCGATTTGAAAAATCGGGGGGTAAAACCGGAATTAGCCGCCACAGTTACCGGGATAATTGTAAACCAGATTAACAAATTGAAACAATTTGAGGTGATCAGCAGTGATGATATCAAATCTATGCTGGAGCACGAACAGCAAAAACAGATGCTGGGTTGCCAGGATGATTCCTGCCTGGCTGATCTGGGTGGGGCTTTGGGCGCAGATCGGATTATAGCCGGTTCTCTGGGTAAAATGGGCGTCGAATATGTATTGCAGTTAAAATTGATAAACATTAAGCGGGCGTCTGTGGAGAGGCGAGAGAGCAAAAATGTGCGCGGTGGTGAAGAGGTTCTAATAGAGATGGCTCGTGACTTGGCCTATATGATTATAACCGGCAAAACTCGGGCCACCACTGGTGCTCTTATTTTAAAAGTAAATCAGGCTGGGGCGGAAGTTCTGGTTGATGGAAATTTGAAAGGTAAAAGTCCCTTTGACAAGGCG
Source organism: uncultured Myxococcia bacterium (assembly GCA_964617105.1). Lineage (GTDB taxonomy): Bacteria > CAZTWC01 > CAZTWC01 > CAZTWC01 > CAZTWC01 > CAZTWC01. Next base: position 13,486 of record CAZTWC010000037.1, on the reverse strand, counting down.
ATGATCATCAAGGCTGGTAAACATGATCTGCTGGTGCGCAAAGATGGATATATCACCTGGAAAGGGGGCGTGAACCTAAGGGTAAGCGAGGAGTTGCTGGTAGATGTAAAACTAATCCCCTTAAAAGCGTTGAAGATTTCTGGCGTCAGTAAGTATTCACTGGATACCTGGGGTTGGGTTGCTCTGGGGATCGGCGTGGCCGCCGGAGCCGGCAGCGGTGCTTTCGGGTATTTGGCCAAAGAATCTCACGATAAATACGATGCCGCTACGACCAAGTTAGATGCCAAAAATTTTCGTCAGGAAACTGAAACCAGAGTGCTGACTACCAATGCCTTGATGGTTGGCGCTGCCGGCAGCGCTATTATTTCAGTACTGTTTTTTACCTTTGACGCTATCCTGGAAAAGAGTGAGCCCACGGCTGAATCGTCCAACTCTTCCCTGACGCCATATTTGGCTCACAACGGGAGCGGGATTGGTATTGCGTATAGATATTAATAACTGGTATAGGTTAAATGGAAAATTCAATAATTTTTAAGCATTTGGAAACGGGTCCTCTGGCGGTAAACTGTTATCTTCTGGGCGATAAAACCACCAAAGAGGCGTTGGTTATTGACCCAGGCGGTCATGTTGATAAAATTCTCGCTCTGCTCAATCAGTATCAATTGCAGTTATCCACCATAATCAATACCCATAGTCATTTTGATCATTGTGGCGGTAACCGGGATCTGAAGGATGCCACCGGCGCCCGGTTGTTGGTGCATTCTCTGGACAGTGACCACCTGGGGCATTTAACCAAGGCAGCCTTAATGTTTGGCCTTACGGTAAAAAATTCACCTGCACCAGATCAAATGCTGGAACATGGAGACCAGATAAAAGTGGGGGAGATAACTCTACAGGTTATGCATACTCCGGGCCATTCACCAGGCGGTATCTGTCTGAAGGAGGAGGCGCAAAAAATGGTTTTTGTGGGTGACTCCATTTTTCAAGGTTCTATTGGCCGGACCGATTTCCCCGGCTGCTCACACAGCCAATTGATCAACTCTATCAAAACTCAGATATTTTCCCTGCCCGAGGATTACCGCCTTTTTCCCGGACACGGTCCCTATACTGATGTGGGACGGGAAAAGAGTTACAACCCGTTTTTTCGGTGAACAAACTTTCCATCCATATAACCCGGCATTTTTAGCCTTCTTATTGGCAGACAACTAATGGAAGAAGAAAGCGAACTCTATTTTAGAATTTCCCAATCCGAGCTAAATCAGTTTCGACAGGAGGTTAACGAATCCCCTTATGCCCGTTCTCTGGGAATAAGCATCAACGAACTTTTACCGGGTGAGTCCTACTGCCGGCTTGTTACTTCTCATAACTCACAACTGTTGGGTCAGAAAGTTGCTGCCGGCGGTATTAGTGCTCTGGTTGAAGTGGCTACCGCCTCGGCAGTTATTCCTCTTTTTCCTTTACCGAGTTCTCTTTCTATAATTGAAACAAAAATCAATTTTCTGCGGGCTGCAAAGGTCGATGAAATTTACGGGGTTGGTAAACTGATTGACCGGGGCAAAAATCTTTGTCTGGTTGAAGTGGCTGTTACCGATAGACATGGCAATTTGTTGGCCAAAGCCTCCAGCAATCTAATGGCGGGTTAGAGTGGTAGCGCGCCCTGCTGGGTTTGGATTGGTAACTGCACCACGAACTGCTTTTCATTATCCACACCACGGCGGAAAAACAGGTCGCCATTCATCTCTTGTAGAATTCGGTAAGAGATAGACAGCCCCAATCCAGTACCCTTGTCAGGCCCTTTGGTGGTAAAAAATGGGTCAAAGAGTTTGTCAACATTATCATCGGGGATATCCAGACCATTATCGCTAATTATAATTTCGGCCACATCATCATCTTTGATTCTTCCCTTGACGACGATTTTGCCACCAATTTTTTGGTGCCAGTGGCTGCAGACAGCGTCTCTGGCATTGTTTATCAAGTTTAGAAATATTTGCTGCAAATGATTGGGAACTCCCATTACCAGGGGGAAATTTTTGGGAAAATCAAGGGGATGTTCAATATTCCTGTTTTTTAACTGAGCCTCCAACAAGGCCAGGCAATCGTTGATAACCGTGCGGATATCCATAGAAGTGATAGCCATTTTTTGGGGGCGGGAAAAGGCCACAATCTTGTCGATAATGTCAGCCATACGAAGCCCCTGCTGGTAGATTATGTTTAAAAGTTTGGTGGTTTTGGATTTTTGGTCATCGGTATTTAACATCAGTTTGGAAAATCCCACGATAGCAGTCAGAGGTTGGTTTAGTTCGTGGGCGATGCCAGCGCCAAGTTCTCCCAGGGCAGCCATTTTTCCAGCCTGGATCAGTTGGGCTTGAGTATCCTTCAAAGTATTATGTGTCTGACTTAAATTGTCATAAGCGTCTTTCAATTGAGATTGGGTAAGTTCACGTTCCTTTATTTCAGTTTGAAGTTTTAAGTTGGTATCCTCCAATTCCACGGTTCTTTCTTTTACCCGCTCCTCTAATTGCTCATTAGCCTGGCATAAAGATTGTTCAGCATTATGACGCACAATTATCTCTTGCTCTAACCGCATTCTTTGTCTGTCCAGTTGGATAAAAATACGCACCTTGTTAAGTAAAATTATCGGGTTAAAAGGCTTGACAATATAGTCTAGAGCCCCCAATTCATATCCCTTGAAAATGTGAAACTCATCAGCATAAGCAGCGGTGAGAAAGACTATTGGGATATGTTTAGTTTTAGTTTTGTAGCGTAAGTATTCCGCCACTTCGTATCCATCCATCACCGGCATCTGAACATCCAGCAATATCAAGGAGAAACGATTTTGTAGAGTAAGTTTAAGCGCTTCATTGCCACTCTGGGCGAAAAATAATTTGGCATACTCTAACTCTCTACTCAACAAACTATCCAGAGCAGTTAAGTTGCTCTTTTTGTCATCCACCAGTAAGATTTTTGACACAAGATTTTTGTTTTTTTCATCCATTTGTCAATCTCCGCATAATAGCGAATAGTTTCTCCATGTCCACTGGCTTTGCCAGATATTCATTGGCGCCAGCCTGAAGACATTTTTCCCTGTCCTCATCCATAGCTTTGGCGGTGAGGGCGATAATGGGCAAATTCTTAAACCGTTTCTGTTCTCTTACTTTGGTGATTACCTGATAACCGTCCATAATCGGCATCATAATGTCAACAATCATCAGGTCTATTTCTTCCCTGTCTAAAGTGTCCAATCCCTGCTGTCCATCGGCTACTTCAAATACTTTTATTCCACTATCCTGCAACAAGTTGGAAAGAATAATCAGGTTACGCATATCATCATCCACCAACAGTACTTTTGTGTCCACCAGTTCTCTGTATTCGTTATGCAATTGAGTGATAATTCGTTGCTGGTTATCAGGCATCCTGTCCACTTTAAGGTGCAGAAACTTGCTCACTTCATCCAACAGCCGTTTCTGAGATTTGACGCCCTTGATAATAATGGAATCGGAAAAATGACGCAACTCCATCTCATCTTTCCTGCTCAGGTCTCTGCCTGTATAAACCACGATAGGCGGAACAAAAAGATTTTCCTCTTTTTCCAGACGACGCAGAAGTTCCAAGCCGCTAATATCGGGAAGTCCCAAATCAAGAATAATACAGTCAAAGGGCTCCTGCCGAATATTTTCTAAGGCTTTTTCTCCACTATCCACCTCCTTGATCACTATCCCCTCCATGCTGATTACCTCTACAATGGCTCTTCGCAGATTGCGATTATCTTCTACCAGCAGCACCTGGTTGGACTTCTGGGAGATAGATTTTACTATTTGATCCAGTAAATCATCGATTTTGGCTTCCTGCCATGGTCCGCTGGCAAAGCCCAGGGCTCCATTTTGAAGAGATAACAGCCGCTCTTTCTCCTCCTTCTCTTTGTCCAATTCCTGCTCAGAGATCAGATAAACCGGAATATGGCGGGTTTTAACATCCTCCTTCAAGTTGCCCAAAACCGCCTGGCCGTTCATACCGGGAAGATGTAAATCAATTATCACGCCTGCCAGTTCATAACGGCTGGTTAGCATTATCCCCTCTTCCCCGGTAGAGGCTTCCAGGTATTTGTATCCCCTTTCCTGGCATTTTTCGCCCAGCCACCTGGCCAGTTCAATATTTTTTTCTATCACCAGGATCCTTTTTTGGTCGCCATTTATATCGTGGTTTTTCAATTGATGGTTCCCATTAAATGTATGTTCTGCCTTTGGAATCTCAGCCTGTTGGTCTTCAATTTTAGTTATCATTTTGATTTTTTGTAAATCATCTTCAGGCTTATCCGGCATTTTTGTTGGTTTAAAGGGCAAATATATCGTAAAAATGCTACCTTCACCCTCCTGACTTTCCAGGTGGATTTCACCGCCCAGAAGTTCTGACAACTCTTTGGAGATGGATAACCCGAGTCCAGTCCCGCCGTATCGCTTAGACGTCCCCTCTTCCACCTGTTGAAAGGCTTTAAAAATCAAATCTCTCTTATCAGTTGGAATGCCAATGCCGGTGTCGGAGATGGAGATGGACATGATATTTTTCCAGGATAGATCCTTGCGGAAAAACTTGACCTCTTTTGGCAGGGGGCTAAGATCGATTTTCACTTGGCCCTGCTGAGTAAATTTAAAGGCGTTGGCCAGCAGGTTTATAAGTATTTGTTCAAGCCTTTTGCGGTCGGTGATAATGTCGGTAGGTATGTCAGGATGAATATTGGTTATAAACTGCACATTTTTTTGCTGAGCAGTGAGTTTAAAGGTATTGGTCAAACTCTTCATCAGTTGAGATATTGATACACTATGGAAATTAATTACCATTTTCCCTGCTTCTATCCTGGCTAGATCGAGTATCTCGTTAATCAGGTTCAGCAGGTCATTGCCACTGCTCTGGATAATGTTGACCCATTCAAGTTGCCGTTTGGTGAGGTTACCTTCCATGTTTTTGGCCATATTGTATGTAATCAGCAACATACTGTTTAAAGGAGTACGCAATTCGTGAGACATGTTGGCCAAAAATTCTGACTTGTATTTGTTGGCTTGCTCTAGCTTAATTGCGGTATTTTCCAAATCTTTCCTGGCCCTCTCCAACTCCAGGTTCTTAGCGTCCGCTTCTTGCTTGCGGAGAGTCAATTGCCGGCTCTTTTCTGCCAACTGATCGTTGGAAGTCTGCAATTCCTCGGTTTGACGTTGGGTTTCTTCTAAAAGATCCACTGTTTTAATGCGGGCCTGGGTAGACCTGGCGCATACCGTAATATTCTCCATCACCAGGTTTAAAAGTTCTATTTTGGCATATTCTATAGGTTGGAAAAAGCCCAACTCTATCACTCCGGTTATTTGATTTTCATAGGTGACCGGAAATACCACCAGGTAGCGGGGAGATGCCTCTCCAATACCAGAGGTTATTTGTAGGTAATCTTCTGGCAGATCGGAGGCGGTGATCATTTTTTGTTCCAGAGCAGCCTGTCCAACCAAACCATCGCCTAGAGTAATCCGCTGGTTAAGACTTACTTTTTTATTGCCGGCGTAATTGCCGGCCAACCTGAGGTAATCATTTACCAGCAGGTAAAAAGCACCAATTTGAGCCTCCAAGTATTGTGACAAAAAAGTGATCACTCGCTCGGCAAAAATATCCAGGTTCAAATCCCCGCGCATCTGCTCGTTAAGTTGAATTTGACCGGTTATTAGCCAATTGTGCCGCAGGTTATCCTCGGTAGCCTCGTTGAGCGAAGTGGCCAGATTATGGAGCACTTGGCCCAGTTCACCAATTACTATCTCCTTCAGCAGAGGATTTTGGAAGTCGCCGCGCTGGATAATATTGGCCTGTCGGGCCATCTTTTTTAAACTTATTACCATTTTACTGAAAGATTCACCCAGGTTGCCCTCGATCTTTTCTGTCAAAATTTGGGCATTGAAGTCCCCCCGCTCAATGGCATCGGCCTGAAGGGCCAATTTTTGTAAACTGGCGATCATCCTGGCAAAAGATTTACCCAGGTCACCTTCGGTTTTTTCTGCCAAAATTTGGGCATTGAAATCCCCTCGCTCAATGGCATCGGCCTGAAGGGCTAAGTTTTTCAGAGAGGCCACCATCCTGGCAAAAGTAGAGCCCAAATCGCCGCTGGACTCGGAGAATAATTTGGGGCTGGACAGATCTCCCAGGGCGATAATTTGGGCCTGTTGGTAAAGGTTTATCAGGTTGTCTTGCATCTTATTAAAGGAGAGGGCCATAGAACCGATTTCGTCCTGGGAGTTGATGCTCAGTTTGTGGTGTTGCAAATCATCAGAGGCAATGGCATGGGCGGCATTGGTCACCTCCAGAATTGGGGAAGATATCCTCCGCCCCAGATAATTGGCAAAAACCAATCCCAGGACTAAAACCAGTAAACTCATTAGAATGGCTCGCCACAAGTCGCGTTGTGCCTGATCTTTTATTTCAGTAAGAGAGAAACCCGCTATTATGGTGCCGATTATTTTCTCATTGGACCATACCGGTACCGATATATTGAGCAGGTTTTTCCGCTCCCATAAAACAGGCTTTTTGACCATCTTATAGGGAGGTTCAAGATCGGCTTTCTCTTTCTGAAAGGAGACAAATATCTCTTCTTGATCGTCTATAACCAAGATGTAACGCAATTGTTTGTTTTTGGAGGCTCCGGCAAAAGCGTCACGGCAAGCCTGTTTTTGTTCAAACTCCAGACCCATTCCGACCCCAAAGGCGATAAGTTCCGTCAGGTCCTTAACCGATCTGTAAAAACCCTGCAGAGCGATATTTTTTCCATGTTGAGGAAAATATATCACCTGGAATAGGGAGATCAATACCACCAGGCTGGAAATTGCCAGAATCATTTTGGCTTTTAAAGAGAGTTTCATATCTATATTACTATAGCACAATCAGGTACAAGTTCAATTAATTTTGACAGGCAAAGGGGTCTGGCAAGTTCGGATATGGAGATCGCGCTGGGGAAAAGCGATCTCTATGTTGGCATCCCGGAAAAGCCGATCAATCTCTTCATGTAGTTCGTGTCTTACTTGCAGCAGGTTATCTATATCATTAATATAAACCCGCATAGAAAAATCGAGAGTATTATCTCCAAAACTCATAAAGAAAGCCTGGGGTTCTGGGTCGGAAAGTATCAACCTATGTTGTTGGGCAATCTCCAATAATAGTTTTCGGGCCAGCTTGGTGTCGGAACCGTAGGCTATTCCCACCTTTATCTCCAGTCGCAAAACCGTGTCCGATAGACTCCAGTTGATCAACTGGCCGGTGATAAACTCCTTGTTGGGCACGATTAATTCTTTCCGGTCCCAGTCGCGGATAGTAGTGGCGCGAATACGAATTCTGGTTACAGTGCCGCTTATATTACCAATGGTCACTGTGTCACCCACCCTGATTGGCCGCTCAATAAAGATGATGAGGCCGGAAATAAAATTGGCGAAAATTTCCTGCAGGCCGAAACCTAACCCCACAGAAACAGCGGCTACCAGCCAGTGGATATCTTCCCAGGCTATTCCCACCGTGGTCAGAGTGCTCACAATGCCAACAATAATAATGGTGTACCGAAACACCGAACACAGGGCATAGCGCCCACCGTGATCCAGTGGCACCAACTGAAGCAAGGTGCCCTCCAGTAAAGGAGGTAAATTTTTTGCCATAAAAAAAGTCAAAAAAATGAGTAGTCCAGCCAAAAGCAGATGAGCCAGGGTTATAGGCACATCCCTGGCTACCTTAATCATTTCTCCCTGAATGCCTTTCTCCTGCTCTATAGTTTGGTAGTTGTAGATTACCACGTGGTTGAAAATTTTAAAGGCAGGCAACACATTTTTCCAAATAAACGCTAATCCTGCCACCAGGCTGATTATTAAAATAATTTTTACTAATTTTTTCAACTGGGTGTCAAAGGCGGCCAGAGTAGATATCTTTTCCTGCTGTTGTTCAACCTTTTTTCGGTAAATATTCAGCCAATGGGCCAGGGTGGCATATAAAAGTAGTAAGGAGCCTACAAACCAGATGGAAAGAAAGAGCAGAAACAACAGTTCCCTGGCAGTGTGATAGTAGCCTACAAAGGCTAAAGTTGCCAGAAACAGAGGAAGTATCACTCCCATTCCCCAGGAAATCAGATACCATTTCTTATTCCACCAGCGGTTTTTATTGACAAAATATGATAAGACCCCCTTGAACTCAACTAGTAGCCAGTGGCCGTAAATAGCCAGCGCCAGCATGCCCAGGAGGAACAACAGCCGACCAATAGAATTGATATAGATGCTTTGGCTTTGCCAATGAATAGCGCCAGTCAGGGTGGCCAAAGGCACCATGATAAATTCCATTTGTTTTATTTTTTCGGCAAAAGCGACCGGTTGGGGTAAATCTATTTGATAGATACTTTCGATGATCCCTTTATCCTGCCAAAGTATTTTTGCCCAATCCAGGCTGAAAAATACCAATGCTCCGACTTTTAATCCGGCAGCCAGTGATCTTACCTGGCCTGGAGCAGCCAAAGAGTGCTCAATTATCCAGGCAAAAAACAGTAGAATAAAAGGTCGCCAGGCAGCCAACAGCAAAGAGAGAAAAAAGGCGTAAAGGGTTTCTAAAACTGCCACTTTATGTGACCAGGACAAATGGGGCAGGAGGCTCTCGAACTTGACCCAAATCCTTTTTTTTATAAACAGACCCAGAACCAGATAAAATATCAACAACAAGTAAAGAAAAGGAGATAAGAGCAGTTGCCTACCCAGGTAATGACCCATTTTCTGTATAGCTTTTGGCCCTAAAATCCACCAAAGCCCGGCTTTGACTTTATTGAAATCGGAAAATCGTGGCCAGGCGGTGCTTTGGATCCACAGTATATTTTGGTTAATATGGCCAAGTAGCAATTGACTTTCTGAAACAATTGACTGTTGAATGGCGGCCAGATCAGCTAACTTTTCAAAATAGAGTTTATATTGCTCTATCAGTTTTTTACGTGGATGACCGGCCCCTTTTACTCCCGATTCCTCCAGGTCTAGCAATAGTAACTGTAGGGATGCCATCTTTTGTTGGTTCAGTTTTACCTGATTTTTTATAGGCCACAGGGGTGGTAACTCACCCCTTACTTTTAGCATATAAATGCCGTTCGCCGTGGTTAATCCGGCAGCTTTAAGTCTCCGGTTTATCTGGTTTTGGCTCAGGCGTAATTGTTCTAACCGGGATTTGTTCTCTTGTAACTGATTATGTAATTGATTGAGGTTGACAGATGGTGAAATTATTTCCGATGGGACTTCTCCATGGGCAGTAATGGCAAGATTAGGGCGAAGATTTCCAGCCCAGCCTATGCTGGTTAGCATAAAAAAAAGTATAATAGTTAGTGTTAGATAATATTTTCTCATATATACCTGAATCGAAAAACAGGTTTTCATAGTGCTAATGATAGAGTTTTACTTGCCCCGCCGTTTTTTCAGGGCGGCCATGATTTTTTTGTAGATTTTTATTATTTTTGGAGAGGCGTTGGCCAGATATGTGGTGTGTACTTTCATAGCCAATTTGGCAAAACTCTGGCGTTCCTGATCGGAGAGTCGATAGACGTTTATTCCCGCATTTTGTATGTTTTTTAATAATATTGGACTTAACTTCCGGACTTTTCTACGAAAAATCCTGGTTTCCTTGTCAGTATTTTTCATCAATACCGCCTGTAAATCCGGAGATAGAGAATCCCAGAATTTTCTGCTTATAGCAATCAGACCGCCCTGGTGGATATGACGGGAGATGGAGTAGTATTTGATTCCCTGGTACCAGGAGGAGGCAAAAGTGAAGAGCAGAGTTTGGTCAAACCCGTCCACCACACCGGTCTGCAGCGAACTTAAAACTTCAGGCACAGCAATGGGCAGAGGCGAAGCACCAAAAGCCTTCCAGGTGGCAATATAGTTAGGGTGTTCCTGAGCGCGCATTTTCAAACCCTTAAGATCCTGGGGTGATTTAATAAATCTTTTGTTAGAGGCAAAATTTCGCCAGCCATTTTCAGCCCATTCCATCAATTTATAACCACCGTCGTACAAGGCTTTCTTGAGTTCTTTGTCAGCCACTTTATCGAGCACAAAATCTGTTTCATCCAGGGTGTTGTATACAAAAGGCAACTCCAGCATATCGAGCATAGGCACCATGGTGGCTATCGCTCCTACGCTGCCGCCGTAAATCTGCAAGCTACCTTTTTTGCAGCGCCGGGTCAGGGCTTTTTCGCCGCCTAAGATTCCACCCAGATATATTTTGACTTTAAATTTCTTTTTACTTACTTTTTCCACTCGTTTTTTAATCCATTTTGCAGTATCCGCCCAGGGGGTGCCTTCAGGAACAATAGAGCCGAATTTTATCTTGATTCTTTTCTTTTTTTTGGCCAGGCAGAAATTTGCTTGAAAGACTACAAAGCAAAAAATAGTTAGGCTCAACCAACTTATAATTCTATAGTACATTGAGAGAAGACCTCCAAAAATCAAAAAAAACGTCGTTGTCCCACTGTAATCTTAGGTGGTTTAGAACAACGCATATGCACTGTTCTAAACCGCCTAGGTATTCCAGGAGAAGGCTAACGGTAGTACATTCTCCGACACTGCCTTTTCAACATCATCAAGAAAAAGGGATAAAATTTTCATATCCCATTTTACCTTGATAGTCACATCCTCTTGAATATCCGGGGGCAATAGATGGTTAATAACCCGGTAACCCAACTTGGGGTGATGCAATTTTACCTTGATAAATCGATTTTGCAATTTAGCCACCGAAATGACACAATCACCAATTCTCTCACCGTCCAGAAATTTAAACAGCAGCCTCCGCTGAAGCCAGTCTTTGAAATTATCGTCCTGGGGTACCTGAAATTGCACCCATCCTTTTTGGCCGGATTCTTCCACCTGGCTCTGGTACTCTATGGAATTCAATGTTATCACCTACGCAGTTTTGTTTTGAGTCAGGAGTACTCGGGGAGGATTTCTCTCTCCTGCGGTTTTACTGAAAAGACCGGGCAAGGTGCATTGCGCAAAATTGCGTAAGCAGTTCCACCCAACCAGGCTGGTTTGAAGCCATCAATGCCGTTTGCTCCGATAACGATTAACTCTATTTGTTCCATTTTACAAAAGGCGATAATCTCCTTGACCGGTTCACCGATTCTTACTGCCGGGGTAATAGTGACATCGTGAGCATTTTCATCCATGAATTCTTCCATCTTTTTTTCAGCGATTTCAACCTGTTCCTGGAGCCATTCTTCCTCTATGGAATCCAGGTCAAAAACTAGACTTCTGTCGACTGCGGTATCCACTACGTTGAGAATATAAAGTTCAGCGTTGTATTCCATGGCAAAGAGGGCGGCGTAAGAAAAAGCCAGTTTGGCGCCGGCAGAAAAATCAATAGGCACCAGGATTTTTTTCATTCTAACGTTCATAGTATCACCACTATTTGAATACAGATTTAACTATCTTATCAACTTCAAAACAGAAATCCTCTGAACTCCACAGGAAATTCAGCGAAAAGTTATCCAAAAGATTATCAAATAAGCTGTGAAATTGCCAGCTATTTTTATCCTTGCGAGGCTAGAAAAAAGTGATATAATAAATATATTGTATTCTAACTTTTTATTGTCGAATAAGAGGAGACTCATGGCTCAAGAAGAAAAAAGTATGATTAATGGCGAAACTATGGGCGAATCGATCTGGGGAGATCTTCCTGCCAGCGCCTTTGTAGAGAGTTCCCATTTGTTTAAATCGTTAAGTCAGGACGGACGACGTTTTCTTATTTCAAAAGGTAGGCTGTTTAAATTTGACGGGCGGAAAGTGATCTGCAATGAAGGGGAGAAAGGTGACCGTTTTTATCTTATTAAGAGTGGTAACGTGCAAGTCACCACTATCAGAGATTCCGATCGGAAAAAAATAGAGTTGGCCACTCTGGGAAGAGGCGCTGTTTTTGGGGAGGTGGCCCTTTTGACCGGACAAAAAAGGACTGCAACTATAACCGCGTTGAATACAGTTGAAACCATAGCCTTTATGGAAAAAGATATTCAGACTATTTTAAAAACTTTTCCCAAAGTAAAGTTGTTGCTCAACGCCCTTTTAAAGAGTCGCGCTCAAAAGACCATCGAGAAAACCACAGCCAGGTAAAAGTCTTTTTAGTTTTTCCAGCCAGTTTTCTGCTATTTTCCAGGGATTAGTCTGTTGGCCGGTTATTTCTGCTAAAGAGGTAACCTCAAGATGGGAAAAACCGCAGGGATTGATCAAGTCGAAAAATTTCAGGTCCATATTTATATTTATAGATAGGCCGTGCATAGTTACCCCTTTTTTTAAGTTTAAACCCAAAAAGGATATTTTTTTTTCTCCTACAAAGATTCCGGGCGCCTCTTTACGCCTGATACCAGTCACTTTGAAATCAGCCAGCATATGGATTACTGAATTTTCCAGGAGCCGCACGAAATTTTTAATTCCTAACTTCATCCTGGCGATATTGAAAATAGGGTAACATATCAGTTGGCCAGGGCCATGAAAAGTAACATCACCTCCCCGGTCAGTTTGGTGAACGTCTATACTCCTGGAATCCAATTCCTGCCGGGACAAAAGAATATTGCTTTCATTAGCGTTATTTCCCAGGGTTATTACCGGAAAATGCTCTAGAAGCAGGAGGGTGTCAGGTGCACTGTCAGATATTACGGCATCTCTAGTCTGCCGCTGCAAGGAAAGAGCCTGGAGGTAATTTATACACCCCAGTTTTTTAACTATAATTAAGTCCAATTAGATTCCCTTGAGGCCGGGAAAAAAGAGCGGTCCGGATTCTGACAGTTTTACCTGGCGGCTGGATATGCCCAAACCGGTTTTAAACAGTAATTGGACAAATTGCTCCAGGTTATAAAACATAACCGGTAGTTTTTTGGAATTTTCCAGGTCGCTGATCAATATCTCCGGGTTATGACTTAGGCAAAATACTAAAACAAAAGCGGCTTGCGCCTTGGATGCCTCCCGCCGAACCTGTTTTAAAAAGTATCTGGTAATAGAATCAGTATCACGCCGGGCTACAATAAGAGCCGGTAAGGGAAACATGCCGGCCTGCAGTTTGCCGGTCAAGATAATATTTTGATCTTTCTGCCCATAATTTTTGAAAAATGAGATTTGGTGATACTCCATTTTTGACAGTAGACAGGTTAGCAAGGTTTTTATTTCCAAATCATCCATTTCAACTATTCTATGGGCTATCTGGGTCTGCAGAAATTGCTCCAGGTCTGTTATCTTTTTCCCTTTTATCTCTTTATCGGGTTTTACGCCCCCTTTTACCGGCTTTTTTGACTTTTCAGAACGCCTGTTTGGCGCTTTTTTTGCCTGGCGGGTTTTTGTCTGGGCGGGTTTTTTATCTTTGTCAACATCTTTTTTTTCCGAGTCTTTCCCTGGTATTTCCCCAATTTTTTGGGTGTTTTTATTCTCTTTTGGGCTCGACGGTTTAACAGGTTTTGCTGGTTTGGCTGGTTTTG
>CAZTWC010000036.1:0-19752 GCA_964617105.1 uncultured Myxococcia bacterium | reverse complement strand
CTAACACCCTGGAACGGGCCCAGTACAGGTCTGTACCGTCCTCAAAAATGATGTACACCATTGAGAAGCCGAAAAAGGAGTACCCGCGCACGGTTTTGGCATAGGGCACAGAGAGCATGGCCGTGGTCAGCGGGTAAGTTACCTGGTCCTCTACCACTCCTGGTGCCTGGCCCGGGTATTTGGTGAACACGATCACCTGGACATCGGAAAGGTCTGGGATGGCGTCCACTGGCATGTTCAGCATGGACCAAATACCGGCCACAATCACGATGACGGTGATGATCACCACGAAAAAACGATTTTTTACACTGTGTTCTATTATCCAATCAATCATGACATAACAGTCCTGTTTTCAGTTATTCAATTAAGCAGTTTCTTAGTTTTTCAGTTCTTTAGTTTTTCAGTTACTCATTCATTCAACTGCCAAGTAATTCAACTATTCTGTTTTACTGTTTTACGATTATCTCTTTTTCTTTATAAGATCCATGCCGCAGATGGGGCAGGTGCCTGGCCCGTCCTGGACCACATTTGGGTGCATGGAGCAGGTCCAGTATTCAGAACCCTGGCTCCTAGATGTTTCATGTTTTGTATGGTCATGTCCGGGATCCGAAGGGCTTTTTTTCTGGTCCCTGACCTGCAGCCGGGCATCGAGGAGTTTCTGGATGGCCTCCTGCAACTGGCTTTCGGAATCAAGCAAAAATTGGCCCGATGTCACCACAGCTTCCCCTTCTTTCAATCCTTTGACCACTTCGATTCTATGGTTGTCCCCGTTTAGCCCGGTAATGATTTCTTTGGCCTTATATTTGCCCAATTCCCTGGAAACAAAGACCAGTTGCCTCTTGCCGGAGTGAATGACCGCCTCGGTGGGAATATTGAGAACACCTTCCTTGCGCCTGGTTTCGATGTGGATGGTGGCGAACATGCCGGGTTTCAGCCGGATACCCGGGTTGACGAACTCTAGCCTAACCTTTAGAGTCCTGCTCATCTTGTTCAGGGTTGGGTGGATGTACCCCACCCGTCCCTTCCATTGCTTTCCCTTCTGAAAGGAGAGTTCCATGAAGGCTTTCTGTCCTTTTCGGATCCAGGGCGCGTCAAACTCGTAGATCTCGGCGTTAACCCATATTTTTCTCAGGTTACCGATGCGGTACAGGTCCATGCCCGCCCTGACCCTGGCCCCCTGGACCACGTTTTTGTGCAGCACATACCCGGAACGGGGAGCCGTCACCACCACGTTGCGGTGGGCATTACCTCCTTTGACCAGTTCAATCAGGTGGGATTGGGGAATATCCCATAAACTTAGTTTTCTCCTGGCTGACCTTGCCAGGGGGCTATCCTTGCCTTCGGTATTGAGAGCCAGCATGTACTCTTCCTGGGCAGCCACCACCTCGGGGGAATAAATACGGAACAGAGGCTTCCCCTTTTTAACGGCTTGCCCTGTCTCGTCCACCCAGATTTTCTCGATCCAGCCGGAAAAACGCAGGTTCACCACCGAGATTTCATCCTCGGCCACGTCCACCTCACCGATGGTGCGGATGTGACGGAATATGGGGCCCCGCTCCACGTGGGCCACCCTGACCCCCATGTTTTGCACCATAACCGGGTCTACAATAACGGTTGAACCGGAACTTTCAGATCCCTCGTCCTCGTAAACCGGAACAAGGTCCATACCGCAGATTGGACATTGCCCTGGCGATTCTTTTGAATCGCCTAAGCTATCCGAAGGATAGCCGGGGCCATCTTGGATCACATTGGGGTGCATGCCGCAGGTGTACAAAGTCTTTGACATGCCATCGGCTCCATCCCCCTCCGCCTGGCCGTGGTCGTGGCCTTCATGGCTGCCATTGTCTTCAACACCATGGGATCGGCCACCAGTCGAATCACTCTGTGGCTTTTTTTCTACCAGGTCCATGCCGCAGATGGGGCACTCACCTTGTTGTTCCCGGATGATATTGGGGTGCATGGGACAAGTATAAAATTTCTCGGCAGCGAAAACCTCCCCGGGCAGGCAAATGCCGCCTTGCCCAGGATGTTCGGGCTGCTCCAGGCAAGGATCCTGCTCTTTTTCCCCTTCAAAAGAGGGCAGAATTTGGGCTCCAGTCACGAAAAACAGGGCAAAAATTGTAATCAAAAGTATTCCTTTTAAAAATTTCTTGAACATTTGACAAAACTCCTTATAAATTCCCACTCAATTTTGTAATCAACGCTTTAGCAATTTTGGTTTGAATCATAGATTTGCGCAGTGTACGCTCGAACTGGAGCAACTGCACCTCTGCCTGGAACAGGGTGGAAAAACCAGCCAGACCGTTTTTATAGGCAATCAATGTCGCATCCAGGGTCTTTTTGGCCCTGGGAATAAGTTTGTCTTCATAGGCTTTGGCTTTTTTTCCAGCCCGCTGCCAATCTGCCAGAACTTTTTCTAACCCGGCCTTGATCCTGTCCACCTCTGCCGAATATTTTTTTTTTCAGCCGCAGCCTTTGCCAATTTACTGGCCCTGGCCGCCTTGAACCTGTTAGTGTAGTCCATTGGAAGGGGCAGGGATAGGCCAATGGAGAGAAAATCCATGCCCTGGTCCATGCCCGCCTTTGTACGAGCCCTGTAACCACCCCAGACCGTGATGTCGGGGTGGCGCTCATAATAGACCTGGTCTGCAGCCAGCCGTTTCTCCTTTTCTGAAGAGAGGAATTGTTTCAGTTTCGGATTGTATTTCAGGGCTCTGGCAACCAGGGTTTTCAGGGTTTCTGAACTTTTTTCTGCCAATACATTTTCAGGGGTAATGATTTCGGTGGTAATTTCCCGGTGCAGGGTCTTGTTTATGGCTGCAGTCAAACCTCGCTCCCGCCGCTCGAACTCGTTCAACTCTTCTGTGAGTTTGTCACGCTGCACTTCCAGTCGCAGTATCTCATGCTGCCCTTTTTTACCGGTTTCATAGTTGTACCGCACGGCTTTCAGCAACTTCTCCACAACTTGAATATGGTTTTGGGTTATGGTCTCCAGTTGCCGTACAAGGGTCAAGAACCAATAAGCCTGCTTAACTTGCCAGGCCAACTCCAGGCGCAGTACCTCGAGTTGCAACTTTTTGGTTTGAACCGTCTGGCCGGCCACTGCCTGGCGGCGCTGGTTCTTGCCGGGAAATGGCAAAGTCTGCATTACCTTTAATTGAAGACCGGTCATGGGGGAATCCCCCATTTTCCAAGAATCCCAGGGGAAATTGCTGTATTCCAGGGCCACAACCGGGTCCTTGATGACCTGGACAGCCTCTTTTTGAAAAGCCAAGGCTTTTACCTGCTGCTGGAGGGAGGCCAGGTTCGGATTTTTCAAAAGAGCTTGATCTATGAGTGTTATTAATGCCTGGTCGGGTGCCTTGATCTCAGTTGCGGTAGCAGGATGTACGAAAAATGAAAAAATTATCAGCACAAGACCCGGAAGCGAAATGAACTTTTTTATTTTTGTTATCAATTTACTTTCTCCAATGAAATTTAAATGGTGATTGATCCAAGTAGATAACGAAAAATTTGTTATTTTGTTTTCGCTCTATTCAGTCTACTGCATTAAGTCTATATATTTTATTAGCATGATTTGTGCCAGAATTGATTTTTTTGTATAACATGCTGTATTTACTATTGTTTATCATTACAGGTTAAATGAAAAAGTAGACAGAATAACCAAGTCTTTTGAGTACATTTCTACAACTAGTGTTGAATATTCAACAATATGAACAAATGGCTTCAAGCCAAATTGATGAGAGAATATCTTCCAGGCGAGTTTTAGGCGAAAAATTAAATTTGAATGGCTGGTCCTACCGGAAAATCACCCCGGAAGAGAACAAAAATTTCTGGTAAGTACGGAAGGAAAGGGGGGAATTGCTCCCCTGAAAGGAAACTTGAAAAAACAACTGAGAAAAGTTGAGACCCGACCACACCAGGGTGGATGAAATATCCAGCAGACGGTCGGGCCTGGATGTTGTGAGGTCAAGGTAATTTTTCCAGAGCAGGTTTGCACCAACTCTCAGGTGCAAATCAGAGGGCAGAAACCAGGAGATGTACGCAGACGGTCCAACTGCCTTGTAACTGAAGGAGTAGAATTCAGAGGATTCCTGGTCTATTAGGGATTGGTTCAGTTCATAATAGAATTGACCGCCCAAATCCAGCTGCAATTCTTTGCCCCCCGGCATAAAAGATAATAAAGGTCGAACCCGCACTCCTTTACCTTGGAGGTATTCATAGGCATTGTCATGGACAGTTTTTAAATAAATCTCAGCCTCTGAACCCAGGGCAATGTTCTCTGTAAGCCCTAATTTCAGCCAGGCCGACAAACTTCCCATACTGTCAAAGGGTTTGAAATCATAGAGGAAGGTCCCCCCTCCAGCCCGTACCCCATAGGAAACTTTTTTATTATAAACACCATAGCCAAGGCCCATATAGAGACTGGTTTGGTGATCCGGGCTCATTATTTCAGTATAGAGCCGCTGGAAGGCAGAGACCTGGAATTCAAATTGACCCGGTCCAAAGGTAACGCCCTCCACCCCCCCTGACATAAACAGGGAAAATGCAGCACCCGGATCCGGTTTTTCACCGGAAGAGAGCCCGTTTTCGGGCAGATAGCCCGGGTTGGTGTCATAATCCAAGCCCATCTGCAAATGATAATACCAGTTGTTTTTCCTTCCGGGTCTGTGGGATTTTTTTAAATAGGTCTGGGCTACACCCCCCATCTCGCTCCCAGAGTCAGCCAGGTTACTCAGGATCTGGTCCCCCTTTTTTGGTTTTCCAAGGGCTCGCAGGGTTAATGCTTTCATAAAGAGGGTGGTCTCGTTGCCAGTCTCAAGTTGGAGGGACTTGTTGAAAAAAGCTATGGCCTGATCATACTTCATCTCTTTGAACCGGCTGTAACCGGCATAATAGAGGACCGTGGCATTTTTTGGCTGTTTTGCGGCCAATTTGTCAAAAGCCCTGGAAGATCCGGTGTAATCTCCTTTTTTGAACAGGGAAAGGGCCTGGTTGAAGTTTGTCTTAAAAATTTGTCTCTTCTTATCATCAATGAGGTCAAGGTAGGCCGAGGCAGACCTGCCAATGGGTGACAGGGGCAATCGTTGGACCACTTTTTTAAAATCCGAAGCAGCACTGGGTAATTTCAAAGAAAAACGGGATATCCCGCGCAAATAATAGGAGCGGATATCACCAGGTTCCAGTTCAACCGCCTTTTCAAAATGAGACAAAGCACGGCTGTATTTACGGTTTTTCAAAAAACTGTAACCCAGGTAAAAGGCAATTTGGTGATTTTTTGGCTCTTTTACTTTATAAACCGATAAAATCCCAATGGTCCTATCATACTCGCCTTTGTTAAAATAATGGATGGCTTTTTCAAGTTCGTCGCCATGGGCAATCCCCGTGAAAAATTGTAAAAAGCAGGCCAGGAACAAAAGAGGCAATAACCATTTCAGGATTTTACGATGCTTTTTGTTTACCAGTACCAATCGTTGGTTTTCTGGACTCATATTTCCTTCTCTTATTCCTGGAACCTGCAACTCAATATTTCCAATATATCCCCAAATCGAGCAATTCCCATAGGACCCCTCGATTTAGGATCAACATTTTAAGGAATCTCAGGTCTATTTTTTGTCCCCCTGTTTGGAATTTTTGTCCCCCTGTTTGGAAGATCCTCCGCCCATGTGGCCGCCTCCGCCCATATGACCACCACCCATGGAACCGCCACCCATGGAGCCATTGCTTTTACCTGAGGATTTCTTGGAAGAAGACTTCTTGCCGCCCTGGCCCATCATGCCGCCTCCCATCATGCAATCCCCCATGCCGTCCATGTGGCCCTGTTTTCCCCCCATCATGCCGGAATTGCCCTCGTGCATCCTGCGGTGATGCTCCATCATGTCCTTGCCGTGATGGTGATCCCCCATGCCGCCCTTGTTTCCATTTCCTCCCTGGCTGCCGTGCATCATCCCATGATGGTGATCCTTGCCCATAATTCCCTCGTGCATCATACCGTCCCCCTTTTGGCTGGATGACTTCGAGCCTTTATTCTTTTTACTTCCTCCCATTTGGTCGTGACCGCCCTGTCCCATGCCGCTCTTGTTTCCCTTGCCCATCATTCCGCCGCCCTTATTATTCATGCCTTTGCCCCCGGCGGTTCCTTTTCCTTTTTTCCCTTTATCTTCGCTGCCCCCCATCATCCCGGAACCGTGCATCATACCCATGTGACCTTCTGGCATCATGTCCTTTGCATCCACCGGGTTGGCATGGTGCCCCTTATGATTGCCATGGTCATGGACATTTTTCCCCTTGTCCCCAGGTTTTGAAAGCCCGAAGGGCTTCCCTTTTTTGCTGGATTTTTTTCCCTTCTGCTTTTTCTTTTCTTTTTTTTCTTTCTGGGAATCCCCTTCATGGATCTTAACCCCAGACTCGTGATTTTTATTGTCCATATGGGAATCATTCCCTTTATTTTGTCCTTGCTTGCCGTCTATACGGTAGGCGAGCAGTTTTTCCAAAGATGCATCAGCCCGGTCAATAGCAAAAGCCACCTTACCCGGTTCCAGGTTTTTTCCTTCGAGGTTCACGTCGATGTCCAGGGCTGCCCACGAGAGGGAAGGGACCATGATGATTCCCATGAAAATTGCTGTTTTTTTCAATAACTGTTCCATGATATTCTCCTTTATTATCATTGCTCTTTAAAATAAAATCATCCGTCACGGTTCATTCGGACGGACACCCCCCCGGCGCCCTCCCTGGTTGGCCAGACAAGGGTCAGGCGCCTCTGGTTGTTATGGGTTTTATCCAAAATGAATGTTTCCCCCATCCATTTTTTTATGGGTAAAAAAGACCAACTCTTATGGTCTTTTACAATGGTCACTTCCAAATCGGTCTGGAACCTGACTTGCCCGGATGCAAGCGTAACCACCAGGTTGTATTTCCCAGGCTTTTTTCCCTTTACAACCAGGGGATAACGGTTTATGCCCGGGGTGAATCCAGTGTTCCACCCGATCCTGTCGGCATTTTTCAAATCCTCCTTCCTGGTGGCCAATTGGAGACCTCCTGGCAACTTGACTTCTACAAATACATTATTAATTTTCTCTTTAGCCCTAACCTCTAACTCTACTTCCAGGTATTGTCCCCTTTGGATTACCAATTCCCCGGGAACCATTTTGAAAACAAAAATAACCAGGGTCAAAAGGGCCACAAAAGAAACCGGGACAAGAAAAGGATTAAACCAGTTTTTGGATTCCTCTATCTCCCTTTTTTTAATTTGCCTGGATGCTTTTGCCAGGTTCCAGTTCAGTTCCGCCACAATCCCTCCAGGTAAGGGGATATCAGGTAAATCTTTGAATAGGCTTTTCAGTTTTCGGAATCCGGCAAACCATTGGCTGCAGCCTTGGCAGGATTCCAGGTGGTTTTTGCATTCTTTGGACATCTTTTTGAGTCCCCTTTTTTCCACCCTGTTTTTAAAATCCTTGCAGTCCACTTTTTTTGCTCCCAATTGTTTCCCTTTTCACTACCCTCTACCGCCAGCAGGAAAAAAAAGTTCCCTGTTTTGTAAAATTATTTTTTTTAAGGCTTCCCGGGACCGATAAAGCCTGGATTTAATGGTTCCCTCAGGAAGACCCGTGATGATTTGAACTTCTTCATTGGTCATTTCCTGGATTTCGCAAAGGATGATGATCTCCCTTAATTTGGGGGACAACTGTCCAATCAGTTCATGGAGGCATTTCTTTGTTTCTTCGACCATGAGGTTCTCCAGGGGATCCTCTTGTTTTTCAACTATTCCTGCCGGTTTATGTGCAGGAAATTCTTCAATTGAATCCACCAGGATTTCTTTCTTTTTTTTGTTTTTGCCAAGATGGTCATAAAAGGCATTGTGCAGGATTTTATTCAACCAGGGTTTCAAAGGGGCATTTTCAATGAAAGTATCAAAGGAGATAAATGCACGGGTAAAGGTGGTTTGAAAGAGATCCCAGGCCAAATCCTCTTTTCCGCCTGCCAGGTAAAAGGCAGAACGGTACACGGGCTGCATCTGAGGTTTCACGAGTCTTTCAAAGGCGAAATGGTCCCCTTGCTTCGCTTTTTTTATCAGTCTTTTTTGTGAAAAAATACCGAACATGTTCCCTTTAATTGTCCATAGGTTCTGAAGTTAGGAGCAGGTAAAATTCCAAGTTATTCTTCTCTATACCTTGAATTTGTTTTGAAAGTTCCCTGGAAAATGAACTATCTTGCATGAAATTTTATGCATTAAATGTGCCAGATGGCTGCAGTCTCAATAAACGCTATAAATTCAATATGTTACAAAGATGCGATTAGGACGGGACTAAAAGAGTTGAAGAATATCCTTCAGTGTTTGTTTGATATTCCTCAAAATCTACTTGACATTAATTTTTTGCTGGTACAAAATAAGTTAGGAGAGGCGAACAATCTAACTGAAAGACACAATACTCAAAACAAAATGTCCGAAACAATCACAATAACCTTAAGTGCCAGCCTTGAAGATTACCTGGAGGCCATTTTTCACACAGTCAAGGAAAACAAAGTGGCTCGTGTGAAAGATATCGCCAAAATTCTCAAGGTAAATAACTCCTCTGTCACAGGAGCTCTCCAATCATTAACCAAAAAAGGGCTTATAAATTACCAACCTTACGAAATTATCACGTTAACCCCTGAAGGGGAGTCGCTTGCCAGAGACATTAGCAACCGCCACCATGTCTTACAGCAGTTTCTATTGGAAATACTTGCCCTTGATCAGGAGCAGGCATCCGAAACCGCTTGCCGCATGGAGCACGTGATCAGCCAGCCGGTCATGGACAGATTAATTAAATTCATCTCTTTTGTAAAAGAGTGCCCGCGCACTGGAGATGACTGGGTAAAGAAGTTCACCCATTTTTATAAACATGGTAAACGAAATAAAAAATGTCCAAAATGTCTGGAGCAATGTTTGAAAAAACTAAATAAAACCAGATGAAATTAAAGTGGTTACATTTTTTTTGGCTTAAAAGTTAGGAAAGCCAAACATAGTTAAGCGCTACTAACTATGTTTTTGCCAATTAATAATGAGTAAATGCCAGGCCGACTGGAAGTTCTAATCAAGTTTTTTATAAAGAATCAGTGGATTTTAGACTGCCAATAAATAAAGCCCATCAACTAACAGAGGAGAAAACATGTACACAAAACGATTATCCGAACTAGAACCAGGTGATAGCGGCAATATCGTTGAAATCCAGACCAGGGGTGCAATTGGCCAGCGCTTGCTTGACATGGGACTGCTGCCAAAAACCCACCTGGAACTGGAGAGAATTGCGCCCACTGGAGACCCCCTCTGGATAATGCTTCAGGGATCCCAGTTGAGTTTGAGAAAGCATGAAGCCGAGCGGATTGTAGTAAATATTTTTTAGTCAATGATCTAAGGAGGTTTAAGTGGCACAGGAAAAAGTTTATGCAAGTGTTGTGCTTGCGGGAAATCCCAATTCGGGAAAAACCAGTATATTCAATGCGCTCACAGGGGCAAGACAGAAGGTGGGTAACTATCCCGGCGTGACGGTGGAGTCAAAGGAGGGAACCTATGAACAGGATGGCAAATGTTTCCAAATTTGGGACTTACCCGGCACTTACAGTTTGACCTCCTATTCGCCGGAGGAGCGTATTGCCAGGGAGGAACTGGTTCGAAAAGGAGTGCGGGTTACGGTTGTGGTAGCTGATTCGACCAACCTGCAGCGCAACTTATACTTGCTCACCCAAATTATGGCTATTGGCGCCAACATAGTCCTGGCTTTGAATATGTCTGATGAGGCAAAACAGGCCGGCCAGGTAGTGGATACAGGCTTGATGGAAAAATTGTTGGGATTTCCAGTTGTAGAAACTGTTGGAAACCGGGGCAAAGGGATTGATGGATTAAAAAAGGCTATAGAGAAGGCTATATTAATGCCTAATTATGAAAGTAAATTGGACCTGGGAGAGTCCTTTTACGAGGCTCAAAATCGCTTAAATGAATTTTTACAAAACACAAATACTTACACCAATGAATGGATAACTTTGAAAGCCCTGGAAGGGGACAATGATACAATCCAGTGGATAAAAAAGTCAGTGAAACAGAGCGAAGGGATGCTGGCTGAGGTGGCGCGGATTGGGGCTCAAATCGAAAGCAATAGCGGCCTTCCGGTGAACACTTACCTTGCAGACAGGCAATACGGTTTTATCCGTGGCTTGCTAGAAGAAACCATTACCAGAAAACCCAGGAAAACAGCCAGAAAAACCTCAGACATGGTTGACAAGGTTCTTTGCAACCGAGTTTTAGGATTTCCGTTCTTTTTTACTGCCATGTATGGGATTTTTTGGCTTACATTTACTATTGGCGAACTTCCCATGGGTTGGATTGAGTCTTTTTTTGCCTGGCTTTCCCCTCTTATCCAGGGACTTTGGCCCCAGGATTCAGAATCACTGCTCAAATCCCTTATTGTGGATGGCATTATCGCTGGGGTTGGGGGAGTCTTGGTTTTCTTGCCCAATATTGTTCTTCTTTTTTTGGGCTTGGCCCTGATGGAAGACACCGGTTACATGGCCAGGGCCGCTTTTCTCACGGACAAGTTTCTCCACAAATTCGGCTTACATGGCAAAAGTTTTGTTCCATTGGTTACAGGATTTGGCTGTTCCGTACCTGGTATCATGGCCACCCGCACCATTGAAAATGAAAAAGACCGCCTGAGCACAATCATGGTTCTCCCCTTGATTTCCTGCGGTGCGAGGCTCCCAATCTGGCTGCTTTTGATCCCGGCTTTTTTTGTAAAAGAGATACAGGCAACCATGTTGTGGCTGATCTATATCATGGGCATCGGTCTGGCACTAGTGCTGGCCAAACTGCTCAGGACCACAGTCTTAAAGGGGGAAGAGGCCCCCTTTGTCATGGAGTTGCCCCCATACCGTTTACCAACATTTAAAGCCGTTACCCTAAAGATGATGGAAAAATCCTGGCACTACCTTAAAAAAGCTGGAACCATTATTTTGGCCATCTCGATTTTGATGTGGGCTGCCACCTCATTTCCAAAGAAGGAAACATACTCCGTGGACAGCGATACCACAAATGGCACTATCCAGGTTGTCTCAGAAATGGAAACAGGGCTAAAAAGGGGTGAGTCCCCTGGTGGAATAAAAAGAATCACCCAGGCAGAATTAAACAATATCCGGGCATCAGAAGATCTGGAATACTCCCTGTCTGGCAGGATTGGCAAAGGATTGGAACCAATTCTGGCACCATTGGGCTTTGATTGGAAAATTGGCACGGCCATCATTGGTGCATTTGCAGCCAAGGAGGTTTTTGTGGCCCAAATGGGCATTGTTTACTCCATTGGTGAAGCCAATGAAGAGTCAAAGGATTTACGGGGGAAACTGCGATCACAGTATTCACCCCTCGTGGCATTTTCCTTGATGCTTTTTCTCCTTATCTCAGCCCCGTGTATGGCGACCATTGCGGTGACCATGAAAGAAACGGGAAGCATAAAATGGGCTTTTTTGCAGTTGGGAGGATTGACTGCATTGGCCTACTTTATCTCGCTGATTTTTTACCAGGTTGGATCATTTCTGATGGCATGAGTAAGGCTTTGTGGTTTAAAAATGCAATTACTGGCTGTCAAATTCACTTTTTTATATTCATTTCTTAACAGAATAAAGGATAATAAAGATGAAAAATATGAATGTATATGTTGTCGCAACGATTGTTGTTTTTTTCTCATTGGTGATGGTCCCAGGCAGGCCTGCCTCTGCCCTTGACACCACAGAACCTTTTGAGTTGGGAGTTTCAGATTTTGAAACCTATTTAACAGTGAGCAACCTCAATGAATTTTCAAAAGATAGGGGAAAAGCAACCCTTCGTTGGGACAGCACTATTGATGTTGGTATCACTGATTTGCTTTCAGGTTCGTTTACTTACGGTATGGAGAGCAATGGACATTTAAAAGCCAGTCAGGAGGAGTTTGGCCTCGGCCTTTTTTATAATCTGTTGGATAGTAATGGATTTGATATGGATCTATTTGGAGGAATAGGCTCTAGAGGTGGGATTGGCATTGGAACGGAGATGAATTTAGACTTAAAAAACCTGGGCTTCCAACTCACCCTTGTGGAGCAGATGGGAAATAAAGGAAACCCCGAGGATGAGATCAACTTTGTTACCAATTTCATTCCCCTGGTACATTATCGGCTGTCGGATTCCATCCAGGTACTCTCGGCAATTGACTTCAGCCTGGATCATAATCCTATTCAAGGGGGGTAGGGGTAGGAAATTTACCGTTGGTGCGCTTGCAGTGGGGTGCAATGTTATAATAAATAGGGCAATAGAGTTGATAATTGAGATTCACATGGACATTCCACAGGAGGATGAAAAATCTGCTTACGGAATTATGGTTGGGTTACTCGCCACAGTCCCCTGATTATTTTTGGGAAAGATTTGGAGGTTAAAGTGGATAATATCATTGTTTATACGATTATTGCAGTCATCAGTCTGTTGACCATTGTTCGAGTAATTGAGATGTTTAACGGTAAAGAGAAAAAAACTTCCTGTGGTTGCGGATGCGCTGCTGGAAAATGTCACTCGAAAGAATAACGATGATTGGAAAATTCTCAAAACTTGGTGATTACCGAGAGTAACTCACTTCATTGGAGTTTTTTAGAATTGCCATTGCAGGATTTTTCCCCCGGGGGTTATTTTTAGATATTGTCTGAGGTCTCTGGAAAATAAAGTTTAAAAAGAGTCCGGAGGCCTTCACCGTTTATGTTTACCTCATCTACTTCTATAAACCCGTTGTGCTGGTCCATGATTATGGCTGCAATGGCCAACCCCAGGCCCGTTCCCTTCTCCTTGGTGGTGAAGAAGGGGTTGAATATTTGTTCCCTTAATTTTGGTGGAATACCTGGACCTGAATCAGCGATTTCAATAATTCGGAAAGCCCGTTTACCTCTGTTTTCAGTGGAAAACGACAGCGTGATGCTGCCTTTTTGCTCAATGGCTTCCACAGCATTAAGCATAATATTCACCAAAACCTGCACAACACTTTGTTTATCTGCCTTGATGGAATGAAAAGAAGTAAATTCCTCCTGGCTGATTGTAATACTTTTTTTATTAGCCTGATTGCCCAGGAGGCTTGTTACATGGTCCGTCATTTCAGCCAGATCCGTTTCAGCAAGTTCAAAAGCTTTGGGCCTGGCAAAAGACAAAAAACGCTCCAGCAAGGTTGTTAGCCGGTGAAGTTCTTTTTTTTGAATTTCAACCATCTTTCGACGCGGGGAGTCCTCTCTTATCTCGTCGGCGATAATCTCCGAAGCCCCCTTTATGGATGCCAATGGATTTTTTATCTCGTGGGCAAGGCCCGCCGTGAGGGTCCCCAGGGCCTGAAGCTTTCCCGAGCGGATGAGTTGCTGTTGTAAAATTTTCTTTTCCTCGAGCATCTCGGACAATTCCTGGGCCAGAAGGGTTTGTTTCCGTTTCTCGTCCTTCTCCCGCTCTGCTAAAATACCAGTGAGAAAACCCACACTGTTGTATAGTAATATCTCCAAAAACTTGTCCAGGTTGCCTGCAGGATCATGATGGAACCAGTGAGTAAAGGCATGGGGAATATAGACCAAAGAAATTAAGATGGAAACGGTTAATGCCCCCCAGAGCCCGGTACGGAAAGCCGCCAGGATAATTGGAATATAATAGAGCCGCCGTAAAAGATCATGGAACCAGTGATGGATTGCTGCGGTCTGATAGTGGAGCAGGGTGATGACCAATACAGGCAGCCAGATTAATCCCCAGCCGTACCAGGAGAAAAACAATGGGCGCAACCAGTGCTGTTTAGAGATTGAATCAGAATTCATCCTCGCCTACCTTTCAGGTCGATGCCGTATTTTTCAAGGCGATAGAGTAATACATGCCGTGCTATGCCAAGATATTTCGCGGTCTTTGTCTGGTTGAATTGATTGATCTCAAGGGATTTTTCAATGATCTCCTTTTCCAACTGGACCAGGGAAAATCCGCTTTTGGGCAACTGAAAGGTGACATCTCCACTCTGGCTTGCGCCTGGAGTGAAATGGTGTAGATTATCCGGCAACAGGGTTTCGTCGATTTTCTCACCATCTGCCTGAATCACCAACCGCTGGCAAATATTTTCCAACTCACGGACATTTCCGGGCCAATCAAGGGCTTCCAGGGTGGCGATTACTTTTTTTGAAAGGGTAAAAGATTTACCCTTGCCGTATTTGTCCAAAAAATGATGAATCAATACTAAAATATCTCCTCTTCTTTCCCGTAAAGGGGGGAGGGTAATGGGAAAGATATTGACCCTGAAAAAAAGGTCTTCCCTGAACCGGCCCTCTTTCACCTCAAGGTCCAGGTCCCGGTTGGTGGCTGTTATGATACGTGCCTGAACAGGCACAGGTTTCTCCCCGCCCACAAGGTCAATTTTATTCTCCTGCAATGCCCGCAGCAGGCGGGGCTGCACTTCAACGGGCAACTCAGCTATTTCATCCAGAAACAGGGTTCCCTCTCCTGCCTGCTCGAATTTTCCCTTGCGATTGCGTATGACTCCGGTAAAGGCCCCTTTTACATGCCCAAAAAGTTCGCTCTCCAGCAAGTCCCTGGGGATGGCGGCGCAGTTGACAGCCACAAACGGTTTTGAGGACCGGGGGCTTTGCTTGTGGATGTGCCGGGCCAACAGTTCCTTGCCGGTCCCGCTTTCCCCCTGGATTAACACGGTGGCGTCGGTTTCAGCCACCCGTTCGGAAAGGGAAATCACACTGGACATTTTTTCCGATTTATAGAGCATTTTTTTCTGGCTGCTGTCCAGGCGGGTCTGTAATTCTTTTACCTTTTGCTTTAAGCCAATGTGTTCCAAAGCCTTTTTCACTGTTATCCTGAAATGGTCCCGGTTGCAGGGCTTGGGAATGAAGTCAAAGGCCCCGGCCTTCATGGCATTTACGGCCACGTCCACCTCGCCGAATGCCGTTACCACGATTACCAGGGTTTCGGGTGAAAGGATTTTGATCTCATTTAACAGGGCAAGCCCATCCATTCTGGGCATTCTCACATCAGTGATCACTAGCGGGTATTTATGTTTTTTGAATTTCGTGAGCGCGATCACTCCATCTTCAGCAGTGTCGACTTGGTACCCCAGTTCCGTTAAATTAAAAAGCATCACCTGTAAAAAACTACTGTCATCGTCTGCCAGAAGAATTTTATTTGCGGTCATTGTCATCTCCTTAAAAAGGTATTTTTCTATATATTAGGACTGCAAATGGCGGGCCAAAAAACAAGAATGCCCGATGTGTAATTATTTCAATGGGTTGAATTATTGAAAAGTAATCATGCAAATAAGGGATTGTAGACTATTCTACACGGTTGTAGGATATTTTACAAAATAAAGTGGATTAGATAAGATGGTTTAGAGTGACTCAGATAAATTTGGGGTTACATCTATAACAAATCAATATATTTTTCATGGATGCCTTTAACTGCTCGCCCTGAAGGATCCGCCATTTCTTCAAATTCTTTGCTCCACCTGTAGGCTGTTGGTGTGCTGCAGGCAATGGACGGACCCGTTGGCACCAGGGAGGCAGCCATGGGGTTGGGGTAATGCTCTTCAAAGATAGTCCGGTACAAGTATTCTTCCTTTGACTGTGGAGGGTTTGCCAAAAAGCGATGCCGTGCACTTTCCATCATCTCATCGGTAACCTCTTTTTCGGCATGGGCTTTCAGGGCATCAATCCAGCCGTACCCCACACCATCTGAGAATTGCTCCTTCTGCCTCCAGAGTATCTCCTCTGGCAGATAGCCTTCAAATGCCTGTCGTAGCACGTGCTTCTCAATTCTGCCTTTTTTTACAAGTTTCTCCTCCGGGTCGAAAGCCATGGCAACTTCCATGAATTCCTTGTCCAAAAAAGGAACCCTGGCCTCAACGCCCCAGGCAGCAGTGGATTTATTGGCCCTCAGGCAGTCAAATGATCGTTGCTCTCTATTCGTTTTTTGCTGTACTTTGCCGCAATGGCAGCGATAATGGATGAATCCAGCCCACCGGAGATTAGAAGGCCAAAAGGGACATCACACATCAACTGCCTCTTGATAGCGGCTTCGAGGGACTGGCGGAGTTTATTTAGATCAAGCGGGATTTGAGGAACCTGGCCAACTGTGCTCCACTTTGGACTGTAATATCGAACTATTTTCTCTTCTTTGCCGAGATAGTAATGACCAGGAGGAAATTCCTCGATTTTTTTACAGTAATCCACCAAAGATTTCAACTCGGACGCCACATATAAGCACCCTGATTCATCCCAGCCCATATAAAGAGGATTTATTCCAATATGATCCCTGGCGATAAAGAAGGTCTCTGCTTTGGGGCAGTAGAGAATAAAAGCAAAAATGCCATTTAAGTGGTGAACAAATTCCGGTCCTAGTTCATCATAGAGATAGAGGAGTATTTCACAGTCTGAACTTGTTTGCCATTCATGTTCCTCGTCAAGTAGATTTCGAAGATCAAGATGGTTGTATATTTCACCATTCACGGCCAGGACATTGCCGTTTTTTTTATCATAAAGTGGTTGCGCTCCGCTCTGCACATCGACAATGGCCAACCGCTCATGAGCAAGGACCGCTTTGTCATCTGCGAAGATCCCACTCCAATCAGGTCCTCTATGACGTATTCTTTTTGCCATTTTCAGGGCAATAATTCGATATTTTTGAGTTTCTTTTTTAAAACCCAATATTCCTACTATCCCACACATAATACTTTCTCCTTCAATTCCTGTTAATCCTGGAAACTTTGCACCAGGCCATCAAGAGCCTTCCAATGGATCAGATAGGAATTTGAGTTTCATGGTTTTTTTCCATGTTATACCAGGGTCGAAAAGGTATGTCCGGCCATGGTATAATTTATGGGTAGAAGCCAGAGGCATAAAAAAAACAAATAAACTGAAAATTTCATTTTGGATACACCTTTATCAGGATTTTTCTTAAAATTTTAACCTACGATAACAATATACGCTCACATTGGAAGTGTCGAGATGATTTTGCATGGCAATCACTTTTTTTTAATCAGTTTGATTTTTTTTAGCAATTATCTGAAGCAATGACTATTAAGATTTGTCATCTATGCAGTATCCTGCAAACACCGCTCATGACTCCTGTAAAATTAAACTCCATTTGACAATAGTAGTAGATTCCCAAAATAATCACCTGGTCACATAACACAATGCTCCAGAAAATTAACTGTAGTAATCACGTTTTTCATCCAAAGTCTTAATCACGATTTTTTGGATTTTTCAGAATCGTCACTTTTATACGTTGACAAAAAATGAAAAACAATCTATTATTCAATTAATCAATTGAATAATTCAGGAGTTGACAATGGGAAATCCAAACAGACGCTTCAAAGATAATATCTATGAGCAATTCGCTCGCCTGGGAAAGGCTATTTCTAGCGCCAAGAGATTGGAACTTTTAGACATTCTTTGCCAGGGAGAACGGACAGTAGAAGAACTTGCCAGGCAGACCGGCCTTACTATCGCCAATACTTCCAGGCACTTGCAGGTACTGCGCTCAGTGCGCTTACTTGAAACGGAAAAAAGAGGAGTCTATGTAACCTATCGCCTGGCAGACCAGATGGTATGTGACTTTATCCTTTCAATGCGTGTCCTTGCTGAAAGCCGGCTGGCTGAAATCGAACTGATAAAACGCCAGTTTTTAGCTGGGAGAGAAGGCATGGAACCGGTAAACAAGGAAACACTATTAAAACGAGTGATGCAGGGAGAAGTCACCGTGCTCGATGTGCGCCCCCCTGAAGAATACAAAGCAGGACATATCCCCGGTGCCATTTCTGTTCCCCTGGAAAAGTTGGGCCAGCACCTTTCCCGTTTACCAAAAAAACAGGAGATAGCCGCTTATTGCAGGGGACCCTATTGTGTCCTTGCCGTCCAGGCCGTAGAAATTTTACGAAAAAAAGGCTTCAATGCTGTCCGGCTGGAAGAGGGGGTTCAGGACTGGCGGGCAATGGGCTTGGCATTAGCTGCTGAAAAATAATTTTTGTGAGGATCAAGAAAGGAGAGAAATATGGCAAAAGTCGAGTTTTTCTTGAACAATCCCATGGGAAAGACCTGACGTCATTTTGACGAAATGATACCCAGGTTGGGTATGGAACTGGGAATAGAAATCAAAGTCACCTCTAAATATCCAGAAGATTATTGGACCTCTGAGTATGAAAAAACAGGACTACCAAAGGCACCTGCAATTATGGTTTGTGGCAGTGTTGTCGATGTGGGTGGTGACATTGAAGAGGACAAGTTGCTTCTTGAACTGAAAAAAAGGATAGCCTGAATGGACTATATATTTATTGGAACCCTGGCCATCCTTGGATTGGGTGGTGGTTTTTTGTCCGGCCTGCTTGGTCTGGGCGGGGCGATTTTTATGATTCCTTTGCTCTTGTATGTTCCTCCTTTGTTAGGAGTGGGACAACTCGACATGAAACAGGTGGCGGCTGTCAGCATGGTCCAGGTTTTGTTTGCCTCACTTTCCGGGGTAATTGTCCATAACAAAAATCGTTTTGTAAGTAAATCACTGCTTTTGACCATGGGATTGTACAATGCTCTGGGAAATCTGGGGGGCTCCCTCTTTTCTCAATACACAAAGAGCATATTTTTATTGGCTATTTTTGCTATAATGGCTGTTATTGCGGCAGTCGTAATGTTTATTCCCAGGCGGGAGCAAGGTGAAAACATTTCACCTGACTACCTGGTATACAACAAATCACTTGCTGGAGGCTTGAGCCTGGTCATTGGTATTTTTGGCGGGATGGTTGGTGCGCCGGGTGCTTTTATTTACATTCCGGTCATGATTTATGTTTTGAAGATACCCACCAGAATCGTCATTGGCAGCACACTTGGTATTGTATTCTTTGGCGCAGTAATGGGAACAATCGGAAAGGCGATAACCGGGCAGATTATCTGGCCTTATGCTGTTGCCCTTGTCGTTGGCACTATTCCAGGTGCACAAATAGGTGGAAAAGTAAGTAAAATGATAAACACAAAACATTTACGAGTGGCGATTGCCTTGATAATCGCGATAACTGGATTGCGGATGTTGTACCAGATTTTAACATAACTTATTTTGATAAAGACCTTATTGTGTAAATAGTTGCAACGGTAGTAACAATGCCGACAGCAAAGCCCAGCCAACGGTTGGTTGAGGGATTATCATACCAATTCTCTTCCTCTTTCTGCTTCAAAGCCCTGTCCAGGGCTGCTTTATCGATGCAAGGTTCTTTTTGCTTCTTTGGCCTTATTTGCTTCAGAACACGATTTTCTTTAGCGACTTTCACATCAACTGCGACATCCACATCGACATGCAAATTCGATTGCTCCTGCACGGTTGCCTCGGGACAGAGGACTCTATTATTGGAACCAGATTTACCTGCTACAGGAGTATTTTCTTCACACTCAGCAGCACGTACAAGACTGCCAGGCCCTGCCAGAGCAAGGATAATAAAAATAGAAAACCATTTTTGCATTGTCCTACCCCTTTTCTAGGCCTCTGAGGTTACAAGATTTGCTACATGAAGAAAGAACTGCAAATGATCGAAGTCCTGATCTGTCCACCCCAGAACATGCCCCGCCTGGTTCAAATGGTCTGCCAGCAAAGGCCCGTCATTATAGGTTTGATAATACTCGTTTTTCCACCTGGCTGAATGAAAACCAACAACCGTTCTCTAAAATGTGTACAAATCTGTACACGGCTTAGTTCCTGCTTCATCG
>CAZTWC010000035.1:2400-19927 GCA_964617105.1 uncultured Myxococcia bacterium | reverse complement strand
GGTCAGTATCGGCTGGATATCGGTTTCTATAAAACTGAGTAAAAACTTAAAGGCGGTGGGAAAAACCACAAAATAACCAAACAGGGCGCCGCCCAGAAAAAACAAGGTGCCGAATAGCACAAAAGGTATGGCTATCTTTTTTTCGTTGGCGTAGAGTCCCGGAGCGATAAAACTCCACAACTGATGCAGGATAACCGGACAGGACAATAGCAATCCGGCAATGGCAGCAGTTTTAAGGTAAACAAAAAATGGCTCCACCAGCCCGGTGAAATGAAGGGACTCCTTACCGTTCGGCAAAGCCTCCAAAAGAGGCAGCATTAATGCTCTAAACAGATATTTACTAAAAATGTAGGAGATAATAGTGCAGATAAAAAAAGCAACAATGCTTACTAGCAGGCATCTACGCAAGTCTTCCAGATGTTCGATAAGGGACTGGGTTTTGACCTCGCTATTATTAACCACCTTCCTCTGATTCATGAATTTTCTCTGAATGGGCCTCCTGAGCCTCCTGGTGCTTTGGTTCTTCTACGCCGGTTTTATCGGCCTGGTTTTCATCTTCCTGCTTTTCTCGATCTTCCAGATCTTTTTGTCTCTCTTTCTCATGGTGATAAGCATCTTCATGAACATCCAGGTAGTTGGGGTCTATGTCTATGGCGTCCTGGAATTCGTTGGAGGCCTTTTTAAACTCCCTCAGCCCTTTGCCAATAGTTCTAGCCAAACCCGGCAGTTTTTTGGGACCAATAATTACCAGAGCCAGGCCCAAGATCAAGATAATTTCTGTAATTCCAAAGTTAAACATTGCCTAGTTGGCTTATTTCCCGATTAAAGTCTTCAATTTGGCCCTTTAATTCTACTATTACCGGAGTGAGATTGCGGATAGTATGGGTCTGCTGGTCTACCTGGCTTTTAAAGTTTTCCATGGTCAACAATACCCGTTCAGCCTTGCGGTTTTGTTCTTTTTGGTTGCTGTTAAGGTCCTGAGTCATATCGGTAATGTTGCCCAGCGCCTTGGACATTGTAGAAGAACTCTGGGTCTGATCCTGGGTGGATCGCTTCACCTGCTGAGTAATCAATTGCATCTGTCCAGCGGATTTCATCATCAACTCCGTGCCTCTGGCCTGTTCGCTGGAGGAGAGGGCCACCTGCTGGGCAGTGGTGGCTATACGGCTGATGGCATTGGTAACCTGCTTGCTCCCCAAAGACTGCTCCTCTGTGGAACGGGCTATGGTCTGGATCATATCAGTGGACTTCTGGGCAGAACTTAATATTTTCTTAAGAGCACTTTCCGCTTCATAACTCAGGGCAACTCCATCCTCCACATTCTGTGAGCCCATCTCCACTGCCCGCATAGCATTTTGTGATTGTTCCTGCACACTTTTGATAAGGTCTGATATCTCCTTGGTGGAAGCGCCAGTTCTCTCGGCCAACTCTTTGATTTCGTCTGCCACCACGGCAAAACCCTTACCATGCTCTCCAGCCTGGGCGGCAATGATGGAGGCATTTAATGCCAACAGGTTGGTCTGCTCGGTAACATCATCAATTACGTTGAGTATATTGCCAATGGCCAATATCTTTTTACTCAGATTTTCAATCACTTCGTAAACAAATCTGGTGGAATCTTTTATTTTCTCAATTCCCTGGATAGTTTTGGTGATAGAATCCACACCCTTCTCTGCATCCTTGGAAACCTGCTCCGAAAGCCGGGAGGTTTCCAGGGCATTGGTTTCCACCTGGTTGATGGAGATATCCATTTGGTACATGGAAGAAGAAGTTTCCTCAGCC
Source organism: uncultured Myxococcia bacterium (assembly GCA_964617105.1). Taxonomy (GTDB): domain Bacteria; phylum CAZTWC01; class CAZTWC01; order CAZTWC01; family CAZTWC01; genus CAZTWC01. The sequence goes on along the minus strand of CAZTWC010000035.1, from coordinate 18,145 downwards.
ACTGAAGCCAAATCATCAATATTGCGGGATATCTCTTTGGTGGAATAGTTCATCTCTTCAATAGAAGTTACCGTCTGCTCCACCGAAGTAGCCAGATTGGCCAGGTTATCGGTTACTTCTTCATTGGCGGTAGCAATACTCAATATGGTGGAGGAACTCTCTCCGGTATTCCGGGAAAGTTGATCCATTTTTTCAAAACCGGCTCTTAACTGCTGAACCACTTCTTGCAATTCCTTAATTGCCTCCTCTTGAACGGTACTTTGCTGACTGACTTGATTCCCCACGGTTTCCACTCCATCAGAAAATTTATTAAAATAATCACCGATTGTAGAGGAAAGTTGGTTACACCTTTTTATAGTCTTGGCATATTTAGAGGTCAGTAAATTCAAATTATCGGCCATGCTGCCAATCTCATCGTCACCTTCTATCTCTATTCTTCCCAACAGGTCCAGGTTGGATAGTTGTTCAATATTATTACTCAGGCGGGATAAACGTCTGGTAAAATTTTTCCTGGACACATAGAGTATTATTGGGGGGATAAAAATGAAGAGCAAGATGGCTATAACCACCTTTTCGAAGGAAGTATTAAAATCGATATGATCAACTAATAATATACAGGCCAGGGTAACTACTATCACCTGGCTTAACACTGTCCATATCGTCTGACTCAATTTATTGCTGCTTACCATTCGCAACTCCTCGCAAATTTAGGGCGCTTACAAAAATAACTTCATACCACACTGGGTACTTCGCATTCTGAGCGAGCCCTTAGGTTACTACCTCAAGCCAATTACTAAACTTTCAGGTACTATTTCCGGCTGTTGAATACCAGAGTAAAAAAATTTTAGATTATTAAAAGAAAAAAGTCAACTAATAGAAAGATATTCCTTTTCAGGATGCACCTTGTTTGTTTCAGCGTTAAATTTCAGCAAGTTGGGGGCATCTTGTTGATATCATTGATATTTTTGCGTTGTCCGAAAAATTAGGCAACCCAATTAACTAGATAAAATTGTTATCAAAAATTCTTTTTTTCAACAGTTGTTAACAGGTTTTCCACATAAAAAGTGGATAACGGATCAACCTTTTATCTCTTCCCATATCTCATCCATTTTTTCCAAAGACATATCGGTCAATTCCCAGCCATTTACCCGGACTTTATCTTCCAACTTCTGAAAACGATTGATAAATTTTTGGCAGGTATTCAATAACGCTGACTCTGGATCCATGTCTATGAAACGAGCCAGGTTAATTACAGAAAAGAGGAGGTCACCAAGTTCATCCATAATATTTTCCCGGTTGGCTCCGTCCATAGCCTCTTTCAACTCTCCCAACTCCTCGTCTATTTTTTCCACAACTCCCTTGATCTCCTGCCAGTCAAAACCCACGCCGGAAACCTTTTGCTGCACCCGGAAAGCTTTTATCATAGCCGGCAATTGTTGGGGAATACCAGATAAAACTGAAGATTTTTTTTCCTTTTTCAGTTTTATATCACTCCAGTTTTTCAGCACCTCTTTGCTGTCCTTAACCTTCATGTCACCAAAAACATGGGGATGCCGCCCCACCAATTTTTGGTTTAATGTTTCTATTACATCCCAAATATCGAAAACTTTCTCCTCCTCCCTTATCCTGGCCTGAAACAGCACCTGCAGCAGCAAATCACCCAATTCTTCGGAGTGCTCCTGGGGAGTTCCGCGTTCCATGGCGTCCAAAACCTCATAGCACTCCTCTATAAGGTAAATCTTGAGGGATTGTAAATTTTGTTCTCGGTCCCAGGGACACCCTCCCGGTTCTCGCAACCGAGCCATAATCTCTACCGCTTCCAGAAATAGTTTTGCTTTTTCTTGCCTATTTTTTTTTTCCATTTGTTGTTCCTTTACCTCTGTCCGTGAGCCAGTTGCTGATTTTAGGTATAACAGAAAAATGTTCGATATCATACCGGTAAATTTTTGCTTGCGAAAGAGGATACATAATGTAAAAATAGCCTCTTTATTTACCTATCTCCCACTTCGCAACAGAAGTGAATTCTCGGACAGGATCTAACTCACCTATGGATAACAACAAAATATTAGTATTGGACTTTGGTTCCCAGGTAAGCCAACTGATCGCCCGCCGAGTGCGTGAAGCCGGAGTATACTGTGAAATTCACCCCTACAATACCAAAGCCGCAGATATTAGAGGCAAATTTAGTGGTATAATCCTCTCCGGCGGTCCCGCTTCGGTTCTGGCTCCGCAGGCCCCCCTTCCCGATACAGCCATATTTTCTCTGGGAATTCCTATTTTAGGTATATGTTACGGGCTACAAGTAATCGCCCGGCACTTTGGAGGAGAAATTGCCCAGGCATCTAAGCGGGAATATGGTCACACCCAGATAAAAATTGAACAGAACCGGGCTATTTTTGACTCCTTTGAAACCGGACAGCAGACCGTGGTCTGGATGAGCCACGGCGATATGGTAAACCGGCTGCCGGAAGGATTTGTCCCTATAGGCTCATCTAAAAATTCCCCCAGTTGCGCCATTGCCGATTTTAAACGCCAAATTTTCGGGGTTCAGTTTCATCCAGAAGTTACCCACACCGAAAAGGGCGCAGAGCTTATCGGCAATTTTCTATTTTCTTCATGCCAATGCCAGGCGGACTGGACCATGCACTCTTTTTTGGAAAAAACCATCATAGCCTGCCGGGAGAAAATAGGTTCAGACCAGGTGGTCTGCGCTCTTTCCGGAGGCGTAGATTCTACGGTGACCGCCGCTATCTTAAGCCGCGCCATAGGGCCGGCTCTGCACTGTGTTTTTATTGACAACGGCCTTTTACGAGAAGATGAAGCCCTTTGGGTAAAAAATATTTATACAGATAAGATGAAACTGCCCAACTTTATTTTCGTGGATGCCTCTCAACAGTTCTTATCCAAACTGGAGGGAGTTTTAGATCCGGAAAAGAAACGAAAAATTATCGGGCAGGAATTCATCAAAATTTTTGAACATAAGGCAAAAGAGATATCGGGAGTAAAATATCTGGCCCAGGGCACCCTGTATCCAGATGTAATTGAATCATCCATTGTAAAAGGGCCGTCTGCCACCATTAAGAGCCACCACAATGTGGGAGGCTTGCCGAAAAAAATGAAACTCAAACTAGTAGAACCCTTGCGGGAACTGTTCAAAGATGAGGTGAGAATTTTAGGCCGGGAGATGGATTTGCCGGAAGAATTGATTGGCCGGCACCCCTTTCCCGGGCCGGGACTGGCGGTAAGAATTATCGGCACCATTACTGAGCAGCGACTACAAATATTGCGCCGGGCAGATACAATATTTATTCAGGAGATCCAAAATGCGGGCCTCTATTCGCAGATATGGCAGGCTTTTGCAGTGTTGCCCGCCATTAAAAGTGTAGGGGTGATGGGGGATGACCGCACCTACGATTATGCCATTGCGCTGAGGGCAGTACACAGTGTTGACGGCATGACCGCCCAATGGGTGGAAATACCATACCCGGTTTTGCGCTCAATATCCAGCCGGATTATCAACGAGGTCAAGGGAGTAAACCGGGTGGTTTACGATATTTCCTCCAAACCGCCCAGCACCATAGAATGGGAGTAAACATGGTGGAACTCAATAATTTTTCCCAAAAACCGCACAATAAATACACTAAACTAGCCATCCTTCTCTCCCTGTGGGTTTTTATAGTAATAGTCCTGTACCTGTTCCGGCATATTTTACTCCCCTTTATTGGGGCCATGTTTATCGCCTACCTGATAGATCCGCTGATAGATTGGATCTCTTCCCGGAAAATCAAGGGACTCCACATTCCCCGCTGGCTGGGAGTCATCTTTATCTATATTTGGTTTTTTCTGCTGATTTACCTATTCAGTATTTCTGCTATCCCCAGAATATACGGTGAAATTAGCCGGCTGGGAGAAGAAGGACGGCAGTTTTTTAATCAATTAACCACCAAATCGGTAAACAATTACAGCCGCCGGGCTCAACAACTCCTAAAGGATTACAAAATACCCATTGATTTACAGGTGGACAATCAACCGCCAATAAAAATAGAGCAGGAAATAGAGCAGGAAATAGAGCAGGAGATGATAGACCCAGGAGAAGAATTTTTAATTCTGCCTGAAACTTATGATGAAGGAAAACAAATTCAGCCCTCATTAAAACTGGATTTCAACCAGGCATTAAAAAAATCGTTCCTAAGCATTACCGATAGCCTGAAGGCCAATTTTTTTGATTTTATTCAACTTAGCCGCACCATAATCTTTTCTGTGGCTGGTTTTATTTTTAAATTCTTTTTAATCCTGATGCTTACCGCTTTCTTATCAGTGGATGTGAGTTATATTAAAAACTTTTTTTATTCCCTTTTCCCCTTTTTAAAACGGGAACAATTTGAAAAATTTGTCCAGGGGTTCGACCTTGGGCTGGCTGGCGTTGTCCGAGGCCAGGTAATAATTTGCCTGTTAAACGGTTTTTTAACCCTGATTGGCCTGTTGCTGTTCGACATCAAATTTGCTTTTATCATGGCAATCATAGCCGCCACCTTTAGCCTGGTGCCAATTTTCGGCAGTATTTTAAGTTCCATCCCCATTGTATTGATTGCGGTTACCGATAGTTTCATTAAGGGAATTTTTATCCTGGTCTGGATCATCGGCATCCACCTCATAGAAGCCAATTTTTTCAACCCCAAAATAATGGGAAATGCCGCTAAAATACATCCGGTGGTGGTTATTATGGCGCTATTGGCAGGAAAACACTATTACGGCATAATCGGGGCTCTTTTTGCCGTACCGGCAGCATCTATCGTGCTTACTATTTTTAAATTTCTTCACCAGTATGCACTCCAATTGGATAAGGAGAATGGTTCTTGACAAAGGGCAAAAAATCGGTATATTAAGTGACGGGCGGGAGTGGCGGAATTGGTAGACGCGCAGGATTCAGGTTCCTGTGGGCTTAGGCCTGTAGGGGTTCAAGTCCCCTCTCCCGCACCATTATTATTCCCCAAATGTCTCCACCCATCCTCCACTCCTAATATTTGTTATAACTCCGGGATTCATATTGATAGGCGTAGCCTTTTCTATTGACTTTTTCCTGCCCACCATATTATGGTAATAATATGATCTACCGACCAGCCTCGATCAGAGGGGGTTTAACTTCCGAATGGATACTAAGGATTAACCATGGACGAAAAACTTCTAGCAACAATGGCCTCTGAAATCAGAACACGCCTCAAGAAGATGGCCTCTGAAATTATCCTTTTGATACCCAAAGAGATTGACCAGGAGGGGCGGCAGTCAATTGAAAAGATAAAAGAAAACTCGACCCAAATATGGGAAAAGACAGGAGAGATCTTACGTATGGGCGGCGTCGATGAAAGCACTCTGGCGCTACCGCTTTATGAACAAGCTGCAGAAGTGATTCCGGCTAGAAATGTCCTTAAAATATTGCTGGTGGAAGATGATGTCCATATTTTAGAACTGCTCTATCGGTCTTTGTGCCGCCAGTATCCTGATGCTGATATCAAAATAGCAGAAAATGGAGTGGATGCCTGTACTACCCTGGGCGGTTTTGTCCCTGACCTGGTACTAACTGACTTGATGATGCCGGATGTAAACGGAGTTTCAGTGGTTCGCCATATGAAAGAAAACGAACGTTATAAATCCACTCGGGTAATTATTGTAACTGCTTTGAACGACTGGGAAGAATCAGTTCAGGAGGTAAAAAGCCTGGGGGTGGAACATGTGGTCCAAAAACCTTTCAGCATCAAGGCTTTGCTAAAAACTATCGACTCGACTCTCAACTGTTCTGAGCAGCATTAGTGACCATCATACTTTCAAGTGTATATCTGAAACTCTTACAGTACTTTCAGATATACACTGTTTAGAACCCTTCTTGCTATGGCCCAGGATGATCAAAACAATCAAACCGGCTTTGATACTGGCCTGGATATAGAGTCTGAGGCACAACTAAAAAAGCCCACAATGTACCGAGTGATCATGCACAACGATCACTATACAACCATGGATTTTGTGATTCAGGTATTAATCAGTATTTTCCATAAATCTATGGCAGAAGCCACTGTTCTGATGCTGCAGGTTCACGAAGAGGGAGCGGCGGCAGTGGGGGTTTATACCTATGATATAGCCCTGACCAAAATTGAGCAGGTTCACCAATTGGCCAAACAGAATGAATATCCCTTAAAATGTAGTTACGAGGAAGCATAATCCCAGAGGTTTTTAGAGATGCAAGTAAACCCGGAAGTCAACATTGTGATCACCGCGGCCTATAACGAAGCCAAATCCATGGGTCACGAATTTATCACCCCCGAACATATTCTCTATGCCTCCCTGTTTACCAAGCGAGGCAATGAAATAATTATCAACTGCGGTGGAAATCTGAAGAAGTTAAAAAAGGAGATTGAACACCATTTTAAAACCAGGATGGAATCTTTGCCCGGCGATATTAACCCCAGTGAATCAATAGCTTTTAAAAACATTATCCAGCGGGCTATACTGCATACCCAGAATTCCCAAAAAGATATGGTTGAGTTAGAGGATATCTTTGTGGCTATCTTTTATGAAAAAGAGTCTTTTGCCGCCTACATCTTGCTGAAAGAGGGTATCAGCAAAGTAGATGTGCTCAACTATATCTCCCACGGAATCTCGGCAATACCTCAGGAAGTGGGTTCGGATACGGACGCAGATGAAGAGGGAGAGAACCTGACAGAAAATCAGGAATCTTATGAAGAAACTGAGGATGAAAAACTCCAGAAAGCAGAGAAAGTGCTGCAGTGTTTCACCACCGAATTGGTCCAGCGGGCGGCTAAAGGAGAGATGGACCCGCTAATCGGCCGGGAAGAGATCTTGCAGCGAACCATCCAGGTGCTCTGCCGCCGGCTTAAGAACAATCCCGTGCATGTTGGAGAACCGGGGGTGGGTAAAACCGCTATTACCGAAGGTTTGGCCCAAATGATCGCTGCCAATGAAGTACCCTTACCGCTCAAGGACGCTAGTATCTATGCTCTGGATATGGGAGCAGTTCTGGCAGGCACCAAGTTCCGGGGTGATTTTGAGGGGCGGATGAAAAAGGTGCTCAATGCGTTGCTGCTGATAAAGGGCTCTATCCTGTTTATCGATGAAATCCACACCATCGTGGGTGCCGGCGCAGTTTCCGGCGGTTCTATGGATGCCTCCAATATCCTCAAATCTGCCCTGGTATCGGGCAAAATGAAGTGTATTGGCTCTACCACTTACGAAGATTATAAAAAATATTTTGACCGGGATCGGGCCCTGTCTCGGCGATTCCAGAAAATAGAGATATTAGAGCCCACCATTCAGGAAACCTGCGAAATATTAAATGGATTGAAGGACCGGTACCAGGACTATCATCAAGTGCGGTATACCGATGGAGCCCTCAAATCGGCGGCAGAACTTTCCGCTAAGTATATAAATGACCGTTTTTTGCCCGACAAAGCCATTGATGTTATCGATGAGGCCGGCTCTTTTACCAAAATAAACCAAATCCAGGGGAAAAAACGAAAAACCGTCATCAAAAGCCAAAATATCGAAAAAGTGGTGGCCAGTATTGCCAAAATTCCGAAAAAAACGGTTTCCAAATCGGAAATCGGCCAGTTGAAGCGCTTGGAATCGGGCTTGAAAAAAGTGATTTTCGGCCAAAACCAGGCCATAGACCATTTAACCAACTCCATCAAGAGGTGCCGGGCCGGCCTGAGCGATAGTGAAAAACCGGTGGCCTCCTTTTTGTTTGTAGGACCCACCGGTGTAGGCAAGACAGAACTGGCCAGGCAACTGGCTTTGCTGATGGGAGTTGCCCTGCACCGCTTCGACATGAGCGAATACCGGGAAAAACATACGGTGGCCCGCTTAATCGGAGCTCCGCCGGGGTATGTGGGATTCGACCAGGGAGGTCTGCTTACCGAGGTCATCCGCAAAAAACCCTATTCTGTTTTACTGCTGGATGAGATCGAGAAAGCCCATCCCGATATTTTTAATGTGCTCCTGCAGATAATGGACTATGCTACTTTGACCGACAACAACGGCAAAAAAGCGGATTTTAGAAATGTAATTTTGATTATGACTTCCAATGCCGGCGCCCGGGATTTAGGCTCGCAGCGGGTGGGCTTTGGCGATACCAGCCAAAATCAGGAGGTGCTAAAAGATGCCGTAGAGAAATTTTTCTCACCGGAATTCCGGAACCGGCTGGATAAGGTTATCGAATTTAACAACTTGGATCAACTGGTGGTTCTAAAAATTGTAAAAAAATTTATCGCTGAATTCGCCCTCCAGTTAAAAGAAAAGAAGGTAACTATTTCGATTTCAAAGGCAGCCAGCCTCTGGATAGCCCAAAAAGGCTATTCCCCCATATTCGGCGCCCGGGAAATATCACGGCTGGTGCAAGATAAAATTAAAAACTGGTTTGTTGATGAGATTCTGTTCAACCGTTTGAAAAACGGCGGCAAGGCCTTTGTCACCCTGAAAGATGACCAAATCTTCATCAAGGTCACACCATTGAAGCCTTAGACCATCATACCATTGCCATGCCCGTATTTATGCTCAATCATAATATAATGTTTCCTTCGCCTCTTTTGGCACGCCAGGACGGACTTTTGGCAGTAGGTGGTGACCTATCTTCGGAAAGGCTGCTAGAGGCCTATCGCATGGGCATTTTTCCCTGGTTTTCCGAAGGAGACCCCTTTCTCTGGTGGTCGCCTGATCCTCGCCTGCTCCTCTTCCCAAAACAGTTTCACCTCTCCAGGAGTATGAAAAAACTGCTGCGTCAAAATAGATTTTACACCACCTTTGATCAGGCATTTAGCCAGGTGATTGCAGAATGCAGCCAAATCAAACGGAAAAAAGAGGCGGGAACCTGGATTACCCAAAGCATGCAAGACGCATACTGCAATTTACACCAACAGGGGTTTGCCCATTCAGTAGAGGTCTGGCAAGATAATAATTTGGTGGGGGGCCTGTATGGGATCTCCCTGGGTCGGGGCTTTTTCGGTGAATCGATGTTCTCGGCGGTTAACAATGCCTCCAAAGTGGCTCTGGACGCCCTGGTGGTTCAACTGAACCAGTGGGAATTCCTCTTTATCGACTGTCAATTACAAACTCAACATTTGGCTAATTTTGGGGCAGTTATGATCCCCCGCCCCCAATTCCTGAACCTATTGAACCAGGCTATTTCCTATGAAACCAAAAGGGGAAATTGGGCAAAAGAAAAATTATTTGGCTAATTTTAAATACCGATCAATGGCCTCCAGGGCTATAGCGGTAGTACCCGAGTCACAACCTAAATAGTAGGGGGTAAAATCGATATAAAAACCGTAACCGGGCCAGGAGCCATCCCATCGCTGGTTATCCAGAAGATTTTCAACCCCCTTTTTCAAGGCAACTCCCCGATAACCGTAGTTGAGCAAAGTGTTTATATAAAAGGCGGTATCCAGTTCATTGCCAAAGGATCCATCCGGCTGCTGCCTGGACAGGCTATGATAGATAATCTGTTTTTTTACCTTTTCCAAACAAAGAGCTCCGTGTCTATAGGCTCTGGATATCATATAGAACAAAAAGGCCACATTTTTCTGCCGTTCATCTTCTTCATCTTCAACACAATAGTGGCAGCAACGGTAGTTTTTATTCCTAATCTGGTCATTGACAAAATCACAGACCCGCTGATCTTTTATCCCTTTTACCGCAAAGTAAAACAAAACATTGGCGTTCACTTCACAATCATAATCCTTTAAAAATGCAAAGCGTTGATGAAACCAGAGGTTTACTGCTCCCCGCTCGCTTCTGAATTGGTTGAACAGGGCCATATTATCACGAAAATCTATCTTTTTCATGGCCAAAAAAGCAGATACGCAAGCCGTGTCGTCAGCATCATCCGGCGGAACCTCCTCTTTCTCTCCCTCCCTTTTGGAGGTATAGACATTCCAGGCGCCATTGGGCTGCTGCTCGCTCAAGAAGAATTTTATCACCTTGCCGGTTATAGTTTTAACCGCCGGATGAATAATATCTTTAATTGAATAGACTACCATGGAAGTAACAAAGGGAGAGGAATCAAAATCGCAATCTTCGGTAAGTTCCACATCTTCACAGGTTAAAGTTTCAAACTCACCCCACTCCAACTGATCTTCAACTAAAAAATCGATTCCAGCCTCGATTGTTCCCAGAGGAGTTCGAATTATGGAAACCGGTACCACCACCAAAGCCATAACCAACAAAACTGGGACAGCAAAAACCAATATTAGCAACAATGTTTTTCTTTTCATAGTTTCTCCAACAGGAACTATTTTGAAACACCAAATTTATCTCGCAACTTTACCATTTTTTCTATTAAAAAGGAATCTACCAAAATGACATTAACCAGGAGAATCAATTTTTCCTTGCGGGTTTGAGCAAATAGTGTCAAAATAGATGCTTATTATTAATATGATAATAGAGACTAAGAATGAATTTGATTTTAATCATTGATGATGATTCCGATATTCGTAGCCTTTTAAAGCTAAAACTGAAAAAAAAAGGCTACAAGGTAAATGAAGCGGCCAACGGTTCGGAAGGAGTTGACCGGTTTAAGGATATTATGCCTGATGTTACCCTGGTTGATCTCAAAATGCCCGACATGGACGGCATTCAGGTGTTATCCAAGATAAAAGAGCATTCTAAAGAGGCGGAGGTGATCATCATCACTGCCAATGAAGATATCGATACTGCCATCAAGGCTATGCGCCATGGCGCCTTTGACTATCTGACCAAACCGATTAATACCAAAGCGTTGGATATTACCATTAAACGGGCTCTGGAAAAGTTGGGAACCAGCCGTAAATTGGAAGAGTACGTACAAAAATTGGAGCATTTAGCCCATTTTGACACTCTGACCGGCATAGCCAACCGCAGGATGTTTTTGTACCGTCTCAGTCACGACATTGGATTGGCCCGGCGGCACAAATATGTAATGGCCTTACTCTTTATCGACCTGGATCGCTTCAAACAAGTAAACGATACTCTAGGCCACGAAGTCGGCGATTTGCTTCTTAAAGAAGTGGCGGAAAGGATTCTGCTGTGTATTCGCAAAACTGATACAGCCGCCCGCCTGGGAGGAGACGAATTTACCGTTATCCTCAGCCGGGTTTCCGATGAAAACGATGTGGTATACATCGCTCGCAGGATCATTGAATCTATGTCTACGCCATTTCATATTAGTGGAAGTACCTGTGGCATCGGAGCCAGTATCGGTATCTGTATCTACCCAAACGATGCCAGTGACACCAAATCGGTACTGGCTAATGCAGATGTGGCTATGTATCACGCCAAAGAAAAGGGCCGCAATAATTTTCAGTTCTACTCTCCAGAGATGAATGCTGATGCTCTGGAGCACCTAAAAATCGAAACCGAATTGAAGCAGGCTCTGGAAAACGATGAATTCATCCTCTGCTACCAACCCCAGATAGATATAAACACAGGTGAGATAATGGAAGCAGAAGCCCTGATACGCTGGCAGCACCCGGAAAAGGGGCTTCTCTTTCCGGGCAGTTTTTTGCCGGTGGCCGAAGAAACCGGGCTAATTCTAGATATCGGCACCTGGTCATTAACAAAAGTCTGTACCCAAATCAAGCACTGGATTACGGATGGAATATCTCCGGTCAGGATCAGCATCAATCTCTCCAGCAAGCAGTTCCAGCAAAAAGAGATGGTAGCCACTATGATTAATATTATTGAGGCCAGGAATATTCCCGTGAATTTATTGGAGTTTGAACTCACGGAAGATGTTTTAATGCAAGATAAAAATGCCCTGGCAACTTTAAATATGTTCAGGGGTAGAGGAATCCATTTAGCCATTGATGACTTTGGCACCGGATACTCATCTCTCCAATACCTTACTCATTTGCCTCTGGACAAGTTGAAAATCGACCGTTCCTTTATCAAAAATATCCCGACCGATAAACGGGCATGCGCCATAGTCGAAGCGGTAATCACCATAGGACACAGCCTGGACCTGAAAGTAGTGGCCGAAGGGGTGGAAACAGATGAGCAGTTAATGTTTCTCCACTCCCGCAAGTGTGACCTGTTCCAGGGCTTTCTTTGCAGCAAGGCTTTACAGCAGGATGATTTCGAATATTTGCTGACCACCGGTTCCCTGTGTCGCGCTTATACAAACAATGGCTAAAATTTTTCTCTGGTTCCTGCTGTTCTTGATCTTACTCTTACCAGCAAGTATAGGCGGTTTTTATTACTTAGTGATTTATGCTCCTGGTGAACATTTAAAAGAGAGTTACATCCGCTCAGTTTTATCTCGGGAGAGTCCGGTTTTTTTCCGGGACGGCAAAACTAAAATAGGCTCTTTTTTTCAGGGAGAACACCGTCATTACGTGGATTACCAACGGATACCCGCCTATTGTATCAAGGCCACCGTTTCCTCTGAAGACCGGCTTTTTTTCAGCCACCCGGGAATAAACTTGAGGTCCATTACCCGAGCGGTAATTGCCAATCTGAAAGCCAGACGAATTGTCCAGGGCGGCAGCACTATCACCATGCAAACTGCCGAGAACCTCTATAAACATCAGCGAAAGATAACCGATAAATTCAAGGAACTGCTCAATGCTTTCCGGCTGGAAGCACACTATCCCAAAGAGAAGATTATCGAATTTTACCTCAACCAATTTTTTGCCAGCGGCAACGGCCGGGGGATTGGAGTGGCAGCCCGCTATTTCTTTAATAAGAGAGTTGAGAATTTAGACCTGTTGGAGTGTGCATTTATCGCCTCGGCCATTGTTAATAAACCTTCCTATTACAATCCCTTTCGGGCCAGAAATAAAAAGGAGCGAGATGAAATCATTCAACGCATCGGCAAAAGGTTAGCCTATGTTTTACGACGAATGTTGGAAGACGGGCATATCAGTCGTAAACAGTACCTTCAAAATCGGAATAAACTGCCTGACTTTTCTAAAGGCAAATTCAGATACAACCGCTCAGTGATAATGGATATGGTGGAAAATCAGTTGCAAAGCGGGCCAATTACTAAGAGTTTACAGTCCCGGGGCATAACCCTGAGCAAAATTCCTAATGCCGGCTTGCAAATTACCCTGGCTCTTGACCAGAAAACCCAATCCGCGGGGATGATGGGCATTCGAGAATCACTCAATTTGCTGGACTTGAAGTTGAAGGGTTACAAATCTCCCAAACTTCTTAAATCCAATAAATCTTTACCCCATTATGATTCTTTTTCCCCTGGCAATATTTATCTTGGGCGCTTGCTAAAAAAAGGGTGGGTCCAAAAAAGAAAGCCCTTTTTGCAACTGGAATTGAACAGTCCCGATGGGAGAAAGAAAATTGTCGACCAGCCGGGATTGGCCGAGTTTGCCGCAGCCTATACCCATTATAAAGGATTAATCTATCCTCCCGGGCATCCTAAAGCGGTAAAACGATTATTTAAACAGTTAAATCCTGGCAATCTCTTAACTGTAATGATGCGTAAAGTTTCTTCAGATGGAAAAACTGTCCGTTTTAATCTCCATTCTCCACCAGGCTTGCAGGGAGGACTGGTTGTATTACGGGAAGGTGAATTCTTTAGCATTATCGGAGGTTACAACAACGAAAATTACAATCGCGCCATAATGGCCAAAAGACAGCCCGGTTCCACCTTTAAACCCCTTCTCTTCTTGGCAGCCTTACAATTGCAGTGGTCACCCCTGGATATTCTCAACAATAAACCGCAGGCTTTTTTGTATCAGAACAATTTTTATTTCCCCTCCCCGGATCATAAGCCACTCAGTTCCAGGGTTTCCATGGCCTGGACGGCTATAAAAAGTGAGAATTTAGCCTCGGTCTATCTGCTTTACCATCTTACCGACCGACTTAATCCTATTCAGTTTAAACAACTGGCGGCAGAGATGAATATGCTGCCCAGAGATGAACTAAAGGGAAAGAGTGGAGAAATTCGACAGCAATACATGAAGCGAATCCGGGATAAACTGGGAATAATTCCTTTCGACGGCGCCATTAAAGAGGGTATTTACCAAAAGGTAAAAGAGGAGATACTGGTAGATTTAAAGTTTGAAGGGCAGGAAGAAGAGAGTGAGAGATTAAAATTTTTGCCCTTTGGCTATCTTTATCAAGTCCAAATGGACAAAACAAAAAGAGGCCGGCTAAAGAAACAGATGCTGGTGCTGGAAGATAATTTTCTCTCCCTATTAAAAAAAGCGCAGGAGATGGAGCTGGCCTATGGCGAAAAAGAGAGTAACTCAAAACTAGAGGCGCCTGAAACTGATAGAGAGATAAAGGTCCAGGGGATCAGACTTTTCACCCTGGAAGAGATAGAGCGGCGAGTTGAGAAACGCTGGCAGCAATTGAAAGATAAAGACAAATATTCCCTGGAGATATTGAGCCTGGTGCGCGATTTCAAGGTTACGGTAGGATTACGCTATCTACAGAAATTATGCCAGACACTTGGTATCAGCAGTCCCCTAGAACTGGTGCTCTCTTTTCCGCTGGGCTCTAACGCCATTTCCATCACCGAATTGGCCCAGGCCTATCAAACAATGCTGACCGGCTATACCTTTCGGTCTAAAAATAATTTCTCTCCCATGTTGATTAAAAAGATCAGCCACCAAGATGGTCATATTCTCTATGAAGACCAGGTGATTAAAAAACGGTTGTTGGACAGTAAAATAGTGGCTCAAATTCGGGAAATGCTGCTCCAGGTCACTCGATGGGGCACCGGAAAACGACTGGAACGAGAGATGATACTTAGGGAAGTGAACCCAACCGATTCCCAAAATTTCGATGATCTGGTGAATTTAAATTTGAAAATACCTAGTTTAGGGAAGACCGGCACGGCCAACAATTATACTAATTCCACCTATGCCGGACTTTTACCCCATTTTGCAGTTCATTCTAATGAGGTGGGTAGACCCCGGGTTGAACATGGCTATACCATAGTAAGTTACGTGGGGTATGATGATAATAGTCCCATGCAAAGTAAAAACCTTAGGATTGGCGGAGCCGGCGGTGGGCTGGATGTATGGTCCAGGACCGTCCGTCACCTGCTTAAAATACCTGATTATGCCTTGCACCTGGACCCTTATGATTTGGAATATCAGCAGGAAACCAGGGTGAAAATCCTTCGCCCAACCTCCCTTCGAAAGGTCCGACTGGATTATAAAAGCGGTCTGCCATTAAAAAGTGACCTACTAAAAGATGACCTGGAAAATCAAAATAATCCATTTATCCACTGCTTCTTCCTGGCCAATGGAGAGCCTTTACGACTATTTGTTCCTATATCTTCAAAACATGGCAACACCGGCATCTGAAAACGTGAAAACAGTATAAATATTTTATCTTGTAGTTTTTACTCGATTAAGATAAACTCTCTTATTTATTAGTAGATATTCAACTCGGCATTAAAATGCCGGGAATTATACCCCGGATATCTGTTCGGGCAACGGAGACTACGGACAATAATATGGTAGTACAGAAAAATCACCTACAAAATTTGAACTATCAACGACATTTTTTCACTCAGTTTGAATACTTAAACAAGATATCCTACCAGATGTCCAGTTACTTGAACGAACAATACAAATTGGGAGAAGATTTTTTTCGCACCACCAGGGAATTTAAAACCAGCCTGGCCCACATTCAAAATAATATCAATGCTCTGCTGGAACATTTTGAGGCCATCAGCAATATTGTCCTCAAGAGCTCTTTTGAAATTGGCGAAGCGGTCCAACAGTTAGATAAC
>CAZTWC010000035.1:0-2390 GCA_964617105.1 uncultured Myxococcia bacterium | reverse complement strand
GTGCTCAAAAATATTGACACCTTGACTGAGTACACCAACAAAGTTATCAGGGTTACCGAAGAGTTATACCGCATCCACTATCAAGCCTTTTACCTGTCAACTAACTTAAAAATCCAAAACGCCCGCCTCTCTTTGAGAGGCGGTTTCGATACCATTGCCGATGACGTAAATGAACTGACCGAACGATCCAAGGCTATGTTACGGGAAGTTCAGGAAAATTTGATGAACTTTATCAACAGTTCCAACTTGCTTTTACACTTAAGTGAAAATGTCCGCTCCAACATGCAGAGAGTTCTCAATGAAGCCATTGTGATCGGCAAAGATTTTGAAGAGATCTTCTCTTCAGTAAAATCGGTTTCCAACGAGTTGATGCAGGTGATGAACTCGGTGGATAGTCAACACCAGATATCCTCCAATATTGTTACTAATATTGACGAATCGATTAAGAATATTCATGTGGTAATAGATACGGTCAGCCGGCTGTTCACCAACAAAAGTTTCGATTATACTGTCGCCTTTAATAGATCCGGCCAGCAAAACACCTCTCCGGTAGGTAATATTGTAGAGTCTGATGAAGTGCAAAGCGCTGTGTCCGAAATACCAAAAACCATTGGCAAACTGGTGGAAAAAAATCGTGATCTGGAAGCGATTCTGAAAAAGTTGACCACCATTGTCAACAACACCAAGATGATTTTTTTAGAAGCCCATCTGCCCTTTATGCATGTGGAAGAAAAACTCAATCACTTTATCTCCGATCTTCACCGGACAGCGGAATTGCGGCATAGTGTGGATGAGGTTATGCGCCGGGTGACCAATTTAAAAGAGATTATCGAGTTTATCCGGAAAACCATATCTCATATTGTCCAGTTTTCTGAAGATATAGAGTTAATCTCGCTCAACGCCTCCATTCAAGCCTCTCAGGTATCCAGGAGTATCTCGGAACGGAGCAAGGTCTTTTCTGCTATGGCAGATGGCATCAGAGATCTGTCCAACTCTATTATCGGCCCATCTCAAACTATTATCGATTCCTGTGATGATATAATTAAAATCACCGAGTCTATTGGCGATTTTTCCATTTTTTCAACCAAGTTTATCGAGCAGACCAATGCTCATATCGAAAAAATAAACTTTATCAGCAGCGAAATTAAGACCATTTTGGGGGAAGTTTTTTCCTCTATAGGCGATGTTTCCAAATTAAACCTAAACCTAAGTTATCTAACTAATTTGATAGTGGATAAAAACAACCAGGTGGTGGCTTTGGACCAGACTTTGGCTAAAAAAGTCAAAGACATTATCAAGGTAGTAAACGACAATTCAATTAATTAACCTCTCGTCCACTCCACCCTAACTGGTGACCATCTTCTGGAGAAAATCATGCCCCCTCAATCCCCTGCGGAAAGATTTGAAATTTGTGTCCCCACCCGTGGACGATTGCCCAACCTTATGCTGCTCTTGCAATCACTGCGAACTCAGACTATCCAAAACTGGGATATAACCATTTTGGATGACAATGACCCGGAAAATATCTTAACCAATTTTTATAATTTTAAAGTTATGTTAAACCTTCTCCACCTGGAAGGACATCGCTGGCATGTAGTCAGAGGTTTTCAAACCGGGTTCCAATCTATCCACAACATACTGATGACCTCATCCCGCCATGATCTTATTTTGCGCCTGGATGACGATGTGCTGCTGGAAAATGATTATATCGAGAAATTATACAGAGTTATGCAGGACAAAAGCAAGCAAGCGGCGGCCTGCGGCGGCGTTTACCCTGTTCCAAACCAAAATCAGACCGATAAATACTATATGACTGAAAAAGATCTGAAACAGGCTAAACAAAATAAATTTGAATCCCTTAAACAGCGCTTTTTACACCGCGAACCAAAGGTAGAAGAGGTGATTTGCCTTTACAGTTGCTGGTTTTACCGCCGCCAGGCAGTAATTAATGCTGGTGGATTTCCCACTGATATCTCTCCCCTGGGAGAAAAAGAGGATACCGATACCACTTTCAGACTATATTGCCGGGGATACAAATTGTTTCTGCACCTGGGAGCAGTGGGCTGGCATTTTATGACTCCTTCAGGCGGTATCAGGACAGAACAGGAAGATGAGAAGAGACGTCAATGGTTCAATCACGATGTTAACAAATGGAAAGAAAGACTGGCCTTACTGCTGGACAGTAAATTTGACTTTCAGTTGGAAGCCCGCCGTAACCTGGTCCAATTCGAACCTTTCCAAGAAGCGAGCGCAGTTGAAGGTAATCTAATTTTAGGTTATGAATAATCTTGTTGACAAAGAGAGAAAATAGTTATAAATATTAAGAACATATTCTATTTTTGAGCGAGCCCATATTACAAGGATATTATTGATGACAAAATCTGAACTTA
>CAZTWC010000034.1:10397-20766 GCA_964617105.1 uncultured Myxococcia bacterium | reverse complement strand
AATTTTTGGTTTGGAATTGAAAACTAAAATACCTATTGAGGCACCGCCCGCCTTACCTCCTTCTCCTGCGCTGCCTTGACAACCTCCAGCACCGCCGCCGCCGCCAGCGCCACCCCAGGAATAACACACATTGCAGTCACCACCGCCGCCGCCACCGCCGCCGCCACCATTGCCGCCCTGGCCATCATTTCCTGCAGTCCCATCAGTTCCCGTCCATACAAGTCCGGTAATCTTTCCAGCCCCGTCGCCCCCATTTCCATCTACACCGGCAAGTCCCTTTTCACCTGCCATCCCCATAGCCCCATTACCTCCTTTAGAACAAAAACAAGAAATGACTAGGCAACCTAAGAACTCAGGTTTTACTCCCCCTTCACCACCAAGAGTGCCGCCTGCACCTTCATCACCATTTAGACCAGGGTTTTCATCCACTCCCGGCTGCCCGCCTTTACCGCCAGGCCGGGTACAAGAACTCTGCCCGGCAGCGCCCTGAGCAGGTTCAGTTCCCGAAGTACAAGTTGCAATACCAAGGCTGTTAAAATTTCCATCGGGAGCACCATAGCCTCCGTTGCCGCCAACACCACCATTAGCGCCATTGGTGCCATTCTGACCCAATTTGCCTTTTTGACCCCGCCCGGCGACAATATAGTTGTTTTGCAAGATCAGGGTATCTTCAGGGCTGTTGTGGATCAAAACCGCCACCGCATTACCACTATCTTCGGTAGCATCTCTGGTGGTTATTTTGAAACCATCTACTACAGTGGGCTTGGAAATATCCATAGCCATCATGGCAATTTCTACTTTATGATTATCAACATCTTCCTTGTCACCCAAAATTACGGTGCTTCCCTTTTGACGATCACGAAAATTACCACTAAAGGAGCCATACAAATCGATGCCAGATTTGAGTTTAATAATTTCGTCATAAGTGCCTGAAGCCACATATACCCTAACAAATTTACCCTGAGAAGCCGCTACCTTTTCCAAAGCCCCCATTATGGTGCGCATAGGTTGCCGAAGAGTTCCCGGATTGGTATCCAGACCACCGGTGCCGGCAACAAATATGGTTTTATCCAATATCCCATCTACTCCATCACAATTTGCATCTATTGACTTCACCAGATCGTCAGGTGGGTCTGGTTGGTCTTGTTCACCCTGGTATTGGCAAAAATATTCGCAGCCATTGGCCTGATTGTTACCCATCTCGGTGGGACTATCCTGGTCCAGGTTGTAATAGTTAGTATTGCACATGCTAATCAAACATTTTCCCTGGGCGCAGGTCATCTGGGCATTAGGCCGTTCACACTGATGAAAGCATTGACCGCAATGCTCTACTTCATCTAGCGGCGCCAAATCTTCATCGGTTTTTCCATCACAGTTATTGTCTTTATTGTCGCACACCTCTTTGGCAGGCTCGGGAGCGGTACAATCTTGCCAGGCGCCCTCTTTGCATGCCTCTTCTCCATTGGTGCAGGTGCCATATTGGTTAGTGCGCTGACAGGTGCGAAAAGTGAGCCCCTCATCGATCTCTTCGTTGCAGTTATCATCGATATTGTTGCAATCCTCCTCTTTGGGCTCTCTGGCAGAACAACCCTGCCAAATTCCAGCCACACAAGTTTCAGTGCCCGTGCAATAACCAATATTATTGGTCTGTTTACAGTAACGCTCTAACTGCTCATCAGTTTCGCCGTCACAGTCATTGTCAACATTATCACAAACCTCAGCCTCTGGTTTGGCGGCATTGCATTGGCTCCAACCCTTTTGACCATTACCTAAATCTGTGCAAACCTCCTGGCCTTTACATTCACCAAATAGACTGCTTTGACTACAAACCAGGATCTGATTCTCATCCACCTTTTCATTGCAATTGTTATCCACACCATCACAATCATCAAACTCTGGAGTTTTGGCATCACATTGGGTCCATCCCCTGGAGCCATCTGCCAGAACCCCGCACTTTTGCCGTCCGGAACAGGAGCCATAACTGTTCTGGATGGTACATCCCCGCTCGGTAAACCCTTCGTCTATCTTGCCATTGCAATCGTTATCCAGGCCGTCACACTCCTCCTCCGTGGGTAGTAAGGCGCTACACCCTCCCCAACCCCGTATACCTCCCGGCAGCAACATACACTTCTCCCAACCATGACAGGTACCCAACAAATTACTGGCCTGGCAGGCTTTACCCTTTAAACCTTCATCAGTCTCTCCATCACAGTCATCATCAAGGCCATTGCAAATTTCCGCCTCTGGTTGAGGGGCAAAACACTGCTGCCAACTGCCGCCCGAACAATTGCGGGTGCCGGGACAAGAACCATATTGATTTCTATTAAAACAGGGTGAATCATTTAACTGCTCATCTATCTGGCCATTGCAGTTATTGTCCAGTCCATCACACTCTTCTGGCTTTGGCTCCCAGGCAGTGCAGTTGTGCCACCCTTTTTGGGGCTGGCAGGTCTCTTTACCTTTACAAACACCAAACTGGTTTATCAGTTGACAATCCCGCTGCTCTCCGACGTTGGCCTCCGTGCAGTCACAAATCGCCACTTTGGGTTTACACTGCTTTCCCTGGCGGCTGCCATCAACATTAGAAGTTTCTAAACAAACAAATCCTTCGGGACATAACTCCAGAGTGCAGTCATGTCCACAATAGTTGCCATCTTTCAGGTGCAAACAAAAATCACCATCCAAACCACAGTCACTATCTGTAGAACAAACCCGGCAGAGATTACTCACATGGGGAAGACACAGATTAAGCGACTGACCCGAGGCTGGATCTTCGGTGGCTTTACAACGAAAGTCAACTGGGCAGCCATTTTGCTGGTCACAATTTTTACTACAAATCCCCTGGTTGTCCGGGGTAAAATAACAAAATCTATCCTGGCAGTCGCTAAAACGCTGGCAGGGTGAACCGATTTTCTCCCCGGTCAATTCCTCTTCCTCCACACCGCCGGCATCAGGATATCCTCCGGTTCCAACATCTACACCTGCATCAATGCCAGCATCAACTCCACCTTGTCCACTGTTGTCAGTGTTCCCTGCATCCATATCTTCCTGGCTATCCACCCCTGCATCACCACCATCCAAGATATTGTCAACCCCATCAACAATAGTTCCGGTTCCACTATCATCAATCGTTGAACCCCCATCCTCACCAGGATCACTACTTATGGGAGATGTTGATTCAACTCCGCAATAAGAAAAAGATAGTCCAATCAATAGTGTCAGGCTAACTAGAAAAAATCGGATAAATTTAGCTTGCTGCATGGAGTTCTCCCTAAGGGTGCGTAATTCACACAGAGTATATCGCAAATTATGTAATAAATACAACACTTCTTGAAGAAAGAAGAAAATAGAAGAAAGGAAAGAATAGAATTTGGATAAACGGCAATGTAGTTCTACAAAATATTGCCTTTTAGTCCGACCACCACCACTTTGATAGGCAATTTTCGATTGGCTTTTTCCATAGCTTGTTCAGCCATCTGGACCAAACCACTGCAGCAGGGAACCTGCATAACCATTACGGTCAGGGAGTTTATCTTGGCTTCATCAATCAGAGCTCTTAACTTCTCAATATAGATTTCAGGGCCATGGTCCAGTTTTGGACAGGCAATAGCCAACCGTTTATCTTTTAAGAAATCCCGGTGAAAATCCCCCACTGCAAAGGCTACGCAATCAGCGGCCAGCAATAGGTCAGCTTCTTTAAAATAGGGCGCAGCCGGAGATATCAAATGCATTTGAATCGGCCATTGGCGCAGTTGGGATGGACGATTACCCTGGGAATCATCTTCATCTTGCTCACCAGCCTGGGAAAAATCCAGCATTTTTGCCCCTGGACACCCACATTGGCTATGCTCGCCTTGACTGTGTTCCGATGCATCCTCCTGAGTAAAATCGGTCGTAACTTCGATATGATGATCTTTTAAATACTGTAACGCCTCCTGTAGATACTCCTGCTGATGGTGTTCTTGCAAATGCTGCAAATGCGCTTTAATCACATTGGGACCACCAATTACAACATTATCCATAACTTTGCGCTCATCATAAGACTCTGCTTCCCTCTCCTCTATCGTGATGGCCCCTTCTGGACAGTGGCCCAGACAGGCTCCCAAACCATCACAAAAAAGATCACTTATCAGCCGGGCTTTTCCATCTATAATCTGGATAGCCCCTTCCGGACAATTGGGAATACACTCTTCACACCCGTTGCAGGCATCTTCATCAATAGTGATAATCTTGCGTTTCATAATAAATTCCTTTTAAATTTGAACAAATAATCTTGGCCTGATTATGAATTATCAGACACAAACTGAGTAGTTTACCAAACATATTCTGGTATTCTAACACCAATATAACCAGTAGAAGGATATTTGTCAATAGAAGGACTTAAAATAATCTGAAAATTCTTGAGATAACTCACCAGGGTGTTTGGACTAGAACGTCCGGCATGGGATAGTGTTTGGCATTGAGAGAGAAAATCTCGCCACCGGTTTGCATCACTGTTGCCGCTAATATAGCATCATTGACGTCTATTCCTTGTTTGGGGTGCCACTTTCTATAAAGAATTCCAGCCAGGTCAACAATTTTTTGATCTACTGGTGCGGTTTTAAATTGGGCCAACAGTAACTCAGTCATTTTAACTTCTTTGGACTGCATAAAAAAAACGATTTCCGCCCTTTGCATCGCCCCAATCCACAGTTCATAGATCTGGTTGTTGCTTATTTGGTCCAAAAAATAGTTGGCTCTTTCATCACCCCGCAGATGCCATATTAAAATATCAGTATCAATATATGCTCTCATTTTTTATGACGAATCATAGAGTTTTGAAAAGTTTTACGCACGTTTTCTATGGTTTTATCAACCGGTTCATCACGTTTCCAGGCTCCACAAGTTTGTTTAAAAACATTTATATTATTGATGTCACTTACCTGTTTACCAAAAAACCTTATCGCTTTTTCCACAATAGCTTTTTTAGATGTACCCAGTTGATTGGCCAGCAAACCAATATATTTAATGGTTGACTCATCCAGTCTGGTTGAAAATATTTTTTCCATGACACCCCCTTTCTTACGTTTACATTATAACGTAAGCAATTTAAACCTGCAAGAAAAATCAGACTTTAAGAACGAAAAGAATTCTAGGAATTTCAATCCCGGGTTATTTACTTCCGCTTTTAGTCATTAAGAGCACCGTCATTGATCCACTTTTTCAAATTGGATACAAAAGAGGAATCTGGATTTGATCCCACTTTTACGGTCATGTCGCTGATGGCATCCACATCACACTCACCTGCTTGAAAAGAATGGCGCACATTTTCATCCAAAACCGCTATTAGCAGGCTCTTGCTAGCATCTCCCTTACTGATAAAACCAACTCCATTACAACTCTCCTGATTTCCGACCATACCGGCTGCCTTGCCGCTGGTGATAGTAGAAAAGGCCAACTCTTTGGTGGAAAAATTCAGGTTTTGTTCAGTCTCTCCATCTATTCTTCCCAGGCCGTCTGGAGAGTGGCACTGAATACACTTTTGAAAATAGCCGTTGTACAGAGAACTAAAGCCAGACTTAGATTCATCTCCCGGTAAAAAATCATCCGTATCAGTGCCGCAACTATTGACCAACATTAAAAATAATCCTGCCAGCAGAACAACGATAACGGCCACTTTTAAGGAATCTGTCTGGTTTTGGGGATTTTCATTTTTCATTTTAGTTCTCCTTGAGGGTGAGTCATCGCAGTGTCCGTCCGGACACTGGTTAAATAAAAACCTATCATCTCCCGATCTGCCTTCCAGCGGGGATTGGGTTTTTGGCATAAAAATTGATGCACTTTTTGTAAACGCCGGATAAGATCATCCAGGTTTTCCCCGGCGGTTTTTTTTCCATTCAGCCATAAACGGGCATATCCGTGCAAAAGCCTGATGTTGACCTGGTTAACTATGGTGCCTGTTTTTTTATTGAACTTATCGGAAAAATTAAAAGCAGATTTCATCATCAGCAAGCTCTCGGCTTCTCTTTTTTGTAAAAATGCGTAAGTGGCCAAATCAGAATAGGCCTGGGCTATCTCCAGCAGGTCGGAATCCCGGCCCTTCTCTTCAAACCGTTCCTCCAATAACTCTATTCGCTGTTTCATCCGAAAGGTGGCGGCAGAAAGATCTTGGGAGCCATAAAAGGCATGGGCCAGAAGTCCGGCAATCAAAATCTGAAAATCCTCCCGGCCATATTGGTGTTTTCTAAACATCGACTTTCTGTTGTTCACTTTCTCCTGAACCGGCCGCATCTTTTCTCCGGAATCCAATACGGCTTCCCCCTTTTTCAACTGCTCGATGGCCTGGTTAAACTGCTGCAAAAGCAGATGATTGGCGGCTAAAAGGATATGGCCTTTTAAATGGTTGACCAGGGGAAACCGGTCATTGGCGCCCGCTCCGGCAATTAAAGTTAGATATTCATTTAGTATTTCAATCGATTTATCAAATTGCTTGGAAGCATAAAAATATAATCCCGCCCGATCCAGCACCATAGGAAGATATGCTTGCATTCTGGGCTCCTCTTTAACGATAGTCAATGCCAAAGTTGCGGTATCAACCGCTTTTTCTGGACGGTGAGTATGGTATAAACTACGCGCCCTGGCTATTAGCAGGTTTAAATTCACCTTTTTTTGCAAAAAAGGCAACTTTTGCCGGCTATCAAAATGGAGTAATGCAGCCCGGTGATTACCCAGAGCAGCATTCAAAAGGCCCAGGGCATGACTTATGGGTGCCTGGTAGCGAGGCTTTTCACGGGCCAAATCCAGGGCTAAAAGATACTTTTGGATAGCGGTATAAGCGGCCCCGGTATCAATATCACGGTGAAAATATTTTTGATGGGCTAAAAATCCCCACAAAAAATTTATAGATAAATTCCGAGGCAGATCCCGATCCGCCAAATATAGATAATCAAGGGCTTGTTGGCATCTCTCTTTAGAAAAATTTAGGATATCAAAGTCTGGTTTGCTCTGTTCGTCCCTGTGAATCAAAAGAGGTAAAGAACTGAATTCCCGGGCTATCAGATAAGCGCGCACGTACCGGTAAACCGGGTGATTATCCCTGTTTTTAAACTGTTTACGGTAAAAAGAGAGGATATCCTCAACCCCTTTCCCTTCCATAAACCGAGTTTCGATAAAACCGGTATGAGCCTCCAGCGAGTTACTCTTTAAGGTTCCGCCGTAAAAAGAGGCCCGGGCCTTCTTATACTCCTTTTTGGCAATCTCCAGATATGCACGCTCCAAAATAACCGCCAAATAAACTTTCTCCGCATACCGCCGTTCGCTCTGCGCTTTTTTGAGCCAGGATACCCAGGAATTGGCAAATTGGTAAAGCAAATAATCTTTGCCCTTTTGAGCCGCATATTTCAAAGTGGAGGCAATTATCACCTTGCGAACCACCATTTTTTTATTCTTTTTGTACAGGGCAAATATTTTTTTACGAACCTCCTCTTCGGCAGCCTGACCTATCTCTAACAAATAGCCTGTTAAAGTAAGGACAACTTGCAACTCTTCCGAAACAGACTCATCCAAGTCTAAATTGCTTAAAATATCTGCCACTGTCTGCTGTTTTTCCTGGAGACTTTTACCCAGAGTTTTCTCTTTGACAAATCTTTGGGCATAATAGAGCCTTAAATCGAGAGGCAGACTTTTATGGCTGGATAATAGTTTCAGATCAGCGCCCACTTTCTCTTTTTCCCCTACCAGGTTGAGAAAAGGGATTTGGTTAAAAACATAACTCATCAAAACATAAAAATCTTTCTCCTCCGCTAAATTTACCGCCTTAATATGTTCCATTGCCTGTTCAAAATTGCCCAGTTTCCCCTCTATCTGGCTAATTACCATGTGGGTGAAATGCTGAGCACTGAGAGTGTAATCCTTTAGGTTATTGGTTAACCGCTCTATTCGCTTTTTCTGGGCAACCACAAACCGGTTATTCAGCCATCCCCGCTGAAGACGCTTTTCCTGTTGATAGAAATTGACCAATTCCTGGACTATTTCGGCCCATTGATGCTCAAATTCTTCTGAACCGCTGAGCGCAGATACTTGTCTGGTATAAAACTCCACTGAACGGTACTCCTGGCGGCTCATGTGTAAAAAAACCATTTGGCGATAAATATCGATCCGTTCCGGATTGGATGGGGCAAACATCAATTTGCGGGCCAATAATAGCATCTTGTCCCAACTGTTGCGGCTGGAAATGATCTCCTCGTCCAGTTTGTTGGCCTTCCATTGCAAGGGAATGCTTCCGGTAAGGGGTAGAGAATAGATATCCAGAGATCCCTGGTGAGAACAGGTCAATATCAACTCATTGGCCGCCGGATAGGGAAACTGGCAATTCCAGCGGGCTGAGGTGAGTTGCTGGGGCATAGAAATTTTGGTCGGGTTTTGCCGGTTAAAAGGGATACGAAAAATAACACTGTGATCATTGCCATCGATTTGACCGTCAAAATTGGTGTCATTCAGATATTGAGAAAAATAGAGAAACTTCCCATCTTTTGAAAATGACGGGAAACCACTGTTGCCTGGTAAAGGCATCTCTATGGTGTAAACCATGCCGGTCTTCAGATTCAGTAAACTGATATGCCGGGCCACCTCCACCGAAAAACTAACTCCCACCGAACTTAAATTCCTGGTTAATGGCACAAAGGTCAGCCAGATACCATCCGGAGAAGGAGATGGGCTGCTCATATTTTGCTTTAGGATCAAATCACTTTTTCCAGAGGAGATATCCATCCGAAACAGAGCCAGGTCATCGTGGAGTGACTGCCTGGACACATAGCCGATACTCTTATTATCGGGAAACCAGAAGGCAAATATTTCAGCCGGTTTGCCACTGGTAAGGCAGCGGTTCTCGCTCTTTTGCAAATCATAGACACACACATCACCGACCGCATCGGTTTTATAACTGATATAGAGCATCTTTTTACCATCAGGGCTTATCCGAGGGCAATTGACATCAGCGGAGTTGTCAAATAACAGGCGGGGATTCCCCTGCTGCAGATTTTGACTGAATATTTCGGTGGTGCCATTTTTGTTGCTCAAATAGTAGATAGAGGCAGCATCTGGGTTCAATTCACTCCGGTATTGATCGGAAGACCCGGCTGTCAGCCGTTTGGGCAAGTATAGTCCTCCGCCCTGGATTACTGATGAAAAAGCGGTTTGAGGAATTATTAGTAATGCCAGCAGTAATAAAACCAACCGCCAGCCTGCCTGGGGCCTTAATGATTTTATTCGCATTTTTTCACCTGCCATTTCCCCTGTTCATCCTGGAACTGGCCGCTACAAACCATCTCTTGCAGATTGGTCTTATGCCATTGAGCCTGGGCCTTCTCTGGAGATACGCCCCGCTTGGTGGCAATATATTCCCACAATTGCCTGCGATTTTGATTGGTTTTATTGATTACACTTTCCACCAGATTGGTACTCAAATTTTGCACCCGGCAATTAGCCGGAGTTTCCATTAATAGTCCGGTGGAGGCCTCACCGATACACTGTTTTATGAGTAGATTATTCTGTTGCTCCGCGTTCTCTTCCAGAGTTCGATAGATATCGAGAATAGCGGCAAAGGAGTCCTCTCCATAGGATAGCCAAACATTTTTTTCCAATTGATGAAAGGCAAACTCTTTGGCCTTGGGATAGATACCCTCTTTCTCCAATTGGGCTTCCAGGGCACTATACTCTCCGGATGCCTGTTGCTCCAAGGCGGTTTTGTTATCCAGCAAAACGATATTGGAAACTTTTACACAGCCACCAGCCAAACTACTACAGCAGACTAGCAGCAAAAAAATCTTTACCCAATTCATTTTATAATTCCTCCGGTTTTTGTAAGAATTCCTCCCAAATATTTTTCCAATAGCGGTCCGGTGGGGATACCACGGATCTCGCCGATATCAACCAATTGAGCAACTCCGCCCAATTCCAGTTTCATAGACAAAAAGCCGGGGTCAAGCCGCAAACGGACAAATTTTGGATAACCCAGGGATAAGGCCATCCGCAGTTGGTTAAATTTTACATTTTCATGAAAGGGGTCCAAAATATCCAGCATGGTAAGCAGATGATGTTTACTAATGTGCACCAGGTGAAAACGGCCCTTCATCTCCAATTTGGTAAGGTTAAACATCAAAGCGCAGTTTGCGTCTATTCCCCTGGCCTGATAACCAGTGGCAGTAGCGCGATTGCCGTTTTTGACCAACTCTGGTTTAAAATCTGTAATTTTACCCCTTAGCAACACCTGAGTATTATCTTTTTGAAAATTGAGCAACATTTGTCCCAGAACCGTACCATCACCAAAGTCCAATTGAAACTGACGAAGGGCAAAGAGATTACGGTCGATAAACAAATTACCGGCAATAGG
>CAZTWC010000034.1:0-10387 GCA_964617105.1 uncultured Myxococcia bacterium | reverse complement strand
CCAACCGTGAAGTAACTGTCCTCAAAAAGATAGGGATGGACATCAGAAAAAGTTACCCGGGCATAGGCATTGCTAAAATCCTGCTTAATTATACGGATTTTTTTATCCGGGGTTAAGGCGATCTCCTGCTGCATACGGATAACCCCATTTATATCCTCTACTTTGGTGTTATCCAGTTTGGTGCCTGGTTTTCGCAAGATACCAGTAACCTGGTCAAATTTGATTAGAGTGTTCAGAGAAAATCGGGATAGATCCTTGGAGGTTATGGTGAAAGGTAATTCCACTTCTCCGGAAGTAGAGACACCAAAGTCCTTGGAAAAGTCGGGCTTGTCCAAAGATTGCTTAAGTAGACCATTGACCAACAGATTACTCTGCATCAAGCCGCCGGGGAGTTGCAGACGATCCACTCTGGAGTCAAAGGTTAGTTCGGTGCCACCGTCAACATTGACAAAAGAGAATTTGTCCAATCGTAATTTGTTTTTACTCTGGGCCCGCATTTGCACCAGCATAGAAACTCTGCCAATGGGGTACCCGCCCACTATATTCTGCTTGAGTTTTTCCAGTTTACCTTTAATCTCCAGCCAACCGTTGGGTTTGGCACTTAACAGATCCCGGCCCACAATTTTAAGTTTGGTATCCAGGCCAGACAAATTAAATTTGTTGCCCTTGATTTGGGCGAAAAAATCTTCGCTGTTCAGGCTTATCTCTGACTCTAAATTTGGTCCGCGATTTTTAGAAACCATTTGCGCTCTTAATTCAGAAGATTTTGCCTTCATCTCCAGATCATCAAAATCAATGTTCTTTACGGTCAGGTTGGTTTTTAGACTGGCCTCAATACTTTGCTTTAAATTTTTATACAACACCGGGGGCTTTAAGGGTGGAAGCGCCTTGATAATACCGGACAACTCCCCTTTGCTCTCCAAAGAAATTTGCAGGTTGTCCAGGTCCATCATTTTTAATTTGGGAGCCATAGCATATATCTCTGGCAAGGCCCGGGGCAAAAAGCCAAAAGATTCCAGACTCATAAAGGCATCATAATGAAAAGTTAATCCATTGGGACCGGCTCCCGATCTGGATGACAAATTGAAACCCATATTACGCTTTGAGCCCAAATCTCCCTTCACCTGCAATTTCAGCAGCGGTTTCTTGGCATCTCGAAAATCGATTTTCACCAGGGAATTGATGGCAATCTTGGAATTTTTCTCCTGGTTGATCTCTGCCCCGGAAACCTTCAAATCCAGGCTGATATCCTGTTTTTGCAGTCCGCCTGAGGATCTAAAACTGGCCTTGATAGCTTTGGTTTTCAGTGATATTTTTTTTCGGCGCAAAGAGATACGGTTTACAGTAAAATCGGTTTGTTGAGAAATATTCAGCCGGTGCTTTTTAAAGGGGTTCTCTATTTTTCCTTTTGAGGTAACCGTAAAAGCCAGACGTTCTAAAGGAATCTGGTTCTCTTTGAGCAGATGGGCGGGCACCAGCCGCTTAAACTTCTGCAAATTCTTCACCGCCAGATTCAGGCGGTAGTCCAGATGCTCCCCTTTGTTTACCTGGCCCTCCAAATTGGCAAAGTCCAGAATAAGACCAAATTTCATACTGGCCCGGGAGTTGAGGGGATTTTTAAGATCTGGCAGCACCTTAAAAGCCCGTAGGTTGAACCCGGTTTTTTTGATCTGCAGCCGCCCGCGGTTTTTTCCCAAATGAGCCCAAATATTGTTCAATTCCCCGGTAATCACCACAGGATCCGGCTTTGTGTCTTTAATTTTGGCGGTCATATCCATTGAAAAATTGTCGGCCAATAACTTTTTTCCCTGCAATTGCAGCGCCTGGATAAACACCATCAGTCTCAAATCAGCCGAGGATTTAAGCGGGTCTTGGAGATCAGGGACAATATTTTTGCCCTTAAAGGTTATATCGGCCTGTTTCCATTTCAGCAACTCTTTCGTAATTCTATTACCTTCATTATTAGAAACGGTTAAATTATTAAAATCACTTTTAAAGTTTAAAGTATAAAACGCCAACCCCTTAAGGTTACCGTCCATATTCAGGGTGATATTGTCCATTGAGAATTCCTGTTTTTTTAATTTTACCTTAAGGTCAGAAAATTCCCCGTCAAATCCAATTTTTCCACGATTAATAAACTCAGATTTCAGTTTCCTGATATCCACCTCAATATCCCGGGCCCATAAATTAAAAGACCCGGTAGCCAAAGATAAAAGATGATCTAAATTATGCGGAGATATCTCCAGCAACCTATCAATTGAGATAAACAGGTTTGCTTTTTCCAGGAGAACCAAGCCCAATCCATCTTTTTCGCTGACCGACAAATTCAGATCGCCCTTGATCCGGTCCGTTAAGAGAGAGAGTTCAGGCACTGCCAGATGAATCATTTTCTCCTGTGGGTCTAATTTTACCTTTACCCGAGATTTAACCACTTTTCCCAAAAATGTCACTTCCTCTTTAAAACTCTGTTTATTCAGGTCAAGATCGATTAAGCAGGAGATCTCTTTTGATTCTTTAATTTGAACTCCCAGATTAAAACCGAAATGTACCTCCCGCTTAGGCAATTTTGCCCCTGGTTCTATTATAACTATCTGACCGTTGCCCTCCCCTTTTTGAGCAAATGAACCCGGATTTTTATCAGGTGCACCCGGCTCACCAGCCATTGGTGTATGTAATTGAAAATTCAGATTCAGATCTCCGGGCTTCACCTCTGCTGAACTATTTAGCGAAATACCGGAAAGTGTAATCTCCCGCCCCACTTTTTGCTGGACCATCTCTCTGAATCCCAGAGAAAGCCCTTCAATAGCCGCCTCTTTTAACGTAATTGTAAGTGGCAATTGAAGCAGTTGCAGACTTTTGGTGATGGGGATAGATTTTGGTTTTTTTTCAGTGGTTTTTTTTATCCCCAGCCTATCTAAAATCAGATCTATAGAGGTTTTACCACCCTTTTCAGCCACCATTTGGATTTGCGGTTCTTCAATCAGCACCTTTTCGATAATCACCTGTTCAGGTAAAATCCCTGCCCATCTATATTTCAACACAACTTTTTTTACTTTGAACAGAAAAGGGGCATATCTGTCAAAAGGGGACGGCTGTTGCAAAACCAAATTTTCCAGGCGGATTTCGGAAAAAGGGCTGACTGACAATTGGTTAAAAGATACTTTCAATCCCAAGTTCTTTTGGACCTCAGAGATGATCCTTTCCCGAAAAAATGGGGAATCCATATTTTTTAATGAATAGAACCCTACGGCAGTTAAAACTACTAAAAACAGTAACATAACCGCTGCCCCGACTGCTATAATTTTGCAAAGTAGTTTAAATCTTTTCATCCAATCTCCTCAGAAGGGGGGGCAAGTTTGGTCAAAAATCCCTGGCTCCCATTTCCCTGATTTCTCCTTGATTCAAAATAGTTCTCCTGACTAGCCGTGTCCATCCGAAAATAAATTCACATTCTGACCCGCCATAATGCGAACTTATTTTTTAACAATACTTAAAATGTAAGGTGAAAAGTTATCGAAGGGGTTTTACGGCGCATTTGGATAAATAATTCCAGCCTCAAATTCTGGGCTCTACTTTCCAAAAAGACGGGTGAAAAATCCTTTTTTCTTCTGTTTGCTCTCCATAATGGTCAGCCGGTTCAACTCCTTTTGCGCCTCTTTGTTATCAGGATTCATCTCCAGGGCTTTTTTTAGATTTCGGCGGGCAGAATCAAATTTGTTCATGGCGGTCTGCATGGCCCCTCGATAATAATAAACCAGGTCCAGGTTAGGATTCATCCTGATGGCGCAATCCAGGTGTTCTTCCACTTTTTGAACTATGGAATCATCAAGGTATGATCCACTGTTGAGAAACTTGGCCCAACCCAGGCAGGCATGAAACTCCGCCTCGCCGTTGTTAAGTTTAATGGCTTCTTTAAAACAGTTTTCAGCCGCCTGATGGTTGCCATATTGCAACAACGACATCCCTTTTTTAAAAAATGTTTCTGCCTGCAAAACTGCATTTAAATCCAGGGGCAATCCCTTCTCTTTCCTATCTAAAATGGTATCATACTCTTTTTTCTTTTCTTCATCAGACAGTTGCTGGTAGGCCACAGTCACCATAGAAAATATCTCGTCCAGCATCTCGCGGGTATCTTCATGTAAATCATACTGAGAATAGGCATCGGTGTGATATTTTTTAGCCAGAGCAAAGTAGGAATCTTTTATCGCCTCATCTCCTGCATCCCTGGATACTCCCAAAACCTGGTAATGGTCAGCATCTTGCAGATGATTAAACTCGGTGGCAATACTGTTTATCACCTCATCCTCTTTAGAATTGCCTGAATCAACTTTCTCGGGCGGAGGTGAAGCGATTTTATCAGAGGTATCTACAAAAGAGATCATCCTGGCCACTTGCATGGCATATATTTGTTTTGATATATCCATGTAAGCATTGGTGTTTTTTTCCAATAATCTGCCCAAATTGGTGTTATCATCAATAAAAATAGTGATGTCCATGACCCCTAAAAAGGCATCCTGGAGTATATCGCATAGCGAGGAAAAACTCTCTTGCCGCACTACTAAATAATTAGTGTGTTGCTGCATGGTTTTTAATATAGATCCAGCCTCCTTACCTAAACGAATTCCATCGAACAACAGATGAAAAAAGTCTAACTTTACCCTGGGCAGCCTGGAAAGGAACTTGTCATTACTCACAAAGCGGTAATCGCCTTGATTCCAGGAAAAGGTATCGAGAAATTTCTCCTGAGTGTAGCGTTTTAGCAGCAGAGCAATCTCTTCACTCGCGATAAGGCCCAACTCATCCAGCACCAAATGGGTCTTTTTCTTTTCCTGTTTTGCCTTTTCATAAATCTGCTGATATTGCTGATCATCAATCCGATTTTGCTGAAGCAGGTTGTAGATAATATTTTCCTGGGACAGATTACTCTCTGAAAAAAACGGCTCCCCCTGGGAAAAATAGAACCGCTTGCGAATCTTTCCCTGGGAAACATCTAAAACACCGGTTTCCTGATCAAAATAGATTTTCGCCAACACCTCTTCAAAAGCGGTATTACAAAAATCTCCATTGAATTTACTATTGTTTTCCACTTTTATCCTCGCTGCTTATCGCAGATAAAATATATAAGGTAAAATCGCTAAATTTTCACCGGCTGATACCCTGGTAAAAAAGGATATGTGAGGAAATTTTTTAGACCACCCAGGGAAAAAAGCCTGGTCCTTTTCGGTAAATTGTTCCATCATCTTCTTCAAATAAGAACCTCTGGGGTAGATAGATAGAGCGACCTGGCGATGGGTAGGGACATTAAGCCGAACTTTGACCATTTCAATAGCATCGATTATTCCTCCCATCTTATCCACCAAACCTATCTCTTTTGCCTGGCGACCGGTCCATACTCTACCTTCGGCAATCTGTGCCACTTTCTCCTTTTTTAAAGAACGGCCCCTGGCCACCTGGTCCAAAAAGCGATGGTAACCCACATCGATATGTTTTTGCATCTCCTCCAACTCTTTCTGGTTAAAAGGCCTGAAGGGGGAAAAAATATCAGCACTGGCAGTATCTTTAATCACCTCTGTGTTAATCCCCAGTTTCTCCAACAGGTTATTTAAACTCAGTTTTCCACCAAATATACCAATGGAACCAGTGATAGTTGATGGCTCTGCCAATATAAAGTCGGCGGCGGATGCCACATAATAGCCGCCGGACGCGGCAACATCACCCATTGAAACCACCACCGGTTTTACTCTCCTGGTAATATCCACCTGTTCCCACATCTCATCAGAAGCCAGAGCTGAGCCCCCCGGAGAATCGATCCTGAGAATCACTCCCTTAATTTCAGGATTTAATCTAATCTCAGACAATATCTCGGCAATAGTATCCGCCCCTACAGTGTTACCAAAACCAAAGGGGCTTTCGTGACTCCTACCGCTTACAATAGGCGCATCTAGATACACCAAGGCTATGCGGGGCCAGGGAGCCCATTGCCTCTCTTTATAAATCCGCTCTTCATAGTCGGTCACCATCAACACTGGTCGATGTAAAACCTTCTCCAGCCCGGACTCCAACTCCATCTCCATAAAAGCCTGGTCGGCCAGTCCACTCTTCAGCATCTGGGCTGGCGCCTGTATTCCCAGAGCCATCATTTTTTCTATAACAGGCTTAGCAATTTTTCGGTGATGAATAATCTGGTTGACCAGGCGTCCCTGGATATCATCAACAATGGATTTACTCACCTCCAACTGCTCTGGGCTGGCTTTTTTTCTGGTAAACATATCGGGAGCGTTTTTATATTTTCCCCGCCTTACAAATTGCGCCTTTACTCCCAGTTTTTCTAACCCCTGGTTTAAAAAGATCATCTCCTGACTAAAACCATTGATAAAAAAACTACCCGCCGGGTGGACTAAAATCTTTTTGCAGGAAATTGCCAGATAATAATCGCTGTCTGACCCCTCTTTTAAGTAGGCTATGGTCATTTTCCCCTGACGATTTATCTTTTCCAATAACCTCTTGACCTCTTCAATCCGGGCCAATCCCATGGAAAGTTTATCGATTTTAAGGAAAACCCCGCCGATTTGCCGGTCTTTAGATATTTTGTCTAAGGTTAATAACAGCTGCAAATAGTCTTCTCCCAAAGAAAAGGAGAATTGTCCGGCATACTTTTTATATTCGTAATCATCTTTTAAGTGGATAACTGCCAGAGACAGAGGCTTTCTCTTTCTCTGGCCATCACCAGAGATGGAAGGAAAAAACTCTTTGGACATGCGCATATGCACCGAGTAATCTAAAAGCCCTTTTTTCTCCGATAACCTGGCAAAACTACCTATCCCCAAATGAGAAAGATCGAAATTGATGCCCACCGAATGAGCCAGACGATTGTCTACATAACCAACTATCTGCAACCCGGGCATGGGGTCTACCCGCAAGGTATAATGGGGCTCGACCTCCTGATGGTGGGGACTATACATGATATCGGCGGCCAAAGTTATATAATCGCTCCATGGCCTTACCCCAAAAGAGAAATCAAACCAGGTCCTCTCTTGAACATCTTTTTTCAGAACCGGCTGGTTAAGGTTGGTGATGGAAAAACCGGCAGACAACTTATCATGGGGTCTGATCAGCATACCAATATCCCAAAATTCAGCGCTCTCCATATCACTGTTTTGTTTGGGAAAAAGTCGATGATAACTAAATCCCAGTCCCACCTTTTTCTCCGAATTCAGACCCAGCCCTACTGAGAGTAAGGAGTACGGGTTTAGAGGAAAGCCAGACGATGCAGAGGGGGGATTGGGAAAAGCCAGCACCTGGTCTGGGCGATCTCCAGGATTGAAAAAGGTGTATCCCATAGAAGCAGTAAACACTTTCAGCAGATTACCAGCCCAAAAAAAGCGGTGACCGCTACCGTTGGTCCGCTGGAGCCGTGAATATTGATAGAGTATATGACTGCCCTTTATTAAGCCTAGCCCGCCGGGATTGATATCCACGGCACTGGCGTCATCCACCAGGGATGCGGACCGGTTTGGCAGAGGCAGATTACGCACCTGGGCATTTACAGCAAAACTCAGTAATGTCGCTATTAAAATTGCCAACAAAACAGCGCCATTTTTTTTCATAACCACCTCAAATAATCTATATTGGTTGATTTCGATAAAAAAAATCTTTGTACGCTCAACCTTTTAAGAAAAAAGTCTATATTATTTAAGTTTAAAGATTAGCCAATTATTAGTCAAGAAAATTCCCCTTGGTCATCGAACGAAAGTCGGTCGAAAACCTACCCCTGAATTACAGCATTGATTGACAGTCATCCGCTAATATGGTAGCAAAATAAAGATATTATCTAATATAAAAAATAGTTATCATTTTTTATCTGGGATAGTTTGGATTGTTGCAACCATCAGCCATGGAGATATATGTATTATGAATAGCAAAAAACTTTTCAGTATGTTGACCTTAGTTTTGTTAATAATCCTGACACCCAAACTTTCCCTGGCCCAAATGGATAACCTGGATGATGGAAAAGATTTAAGGATACAGCCAGGCCCGGTATATAAAAATTCTCGGGCTATCTCCCGTACCCAACCGAGAAAAAACTATAACACCAGAAAAACCATGAGCCCCGACCTATACCGAAGAACGGCTTTGGGCTACAATGGGCAATTCGGCGATGGCATCTCCTTGAAATATTTTTTCGATAATCGAATAGGGATCCAGGCCATCGGCGGTTTCAACATGAAGAGTGTAAAAAGCAATACCAGTTTCGGCCTGAATTTGGCCGGAAAACTGATTTACAACCTGGTTCATAAAAAAAATTTACTGGTTTACACTGGCGGCGGTCTCGGACTTGGAGTTATCAAAGAAAGCACCCCGGGCAGCAGCAATATGCTGACCATTAATGTGCTGACCATGTTTGGGGTGGAGTATTTCCTACCCTGGTTCAAAGATCTCTCCCTGGGTCTGGAGGTTACTAGCGGCCTAAAGTACACCACCAATAAAGAGGAGATGGTGCTGGCTATCCCCTTTGATTCAAACTCGCAGACCAAAAGTATCTTTGATGCTGGTGTATTGGGATTTCATTACTATTTTTAAAAAATCAACTTAACATAAACACCAACTAAGGAGACCAAAATAATGGAGTTTCAAAACATTCTCTGGACTATTGAGGACAGTGTAGCTACTTTGACAGTCAACCGCCCCGACAAGATGAATGCTCTAAATATTAAAACCCTGCAGGAACTTTTGCACTGTTTCAGTGTAAGGGCCAACCAGGGCGATATCAGAGTAGTGGTCTTAAGGGGCGCTGGCAACAAGAGTTTTGTCGCTGGTGCTGATATCGCCACCATGCTGGAGAGTTCCACCATTCAAGGTAGATCTTTTTCCGACCTGGGGCACAAAGTTATGTGGGCCATGGAAGATCTGGACAAACCGATTATTGCCGCTATTAACGGTTTTGCCCTGGGAGGCGGTCTGGAGATAGCCATGTCCTGCGATTTGATCTATGCCTCTGACCAGGCCAAATTGGGTCTTCCCGAAGTAAATCTGGGTATTATCCCCGGTTTTGGCGGCTGCCAGAGATTGCCTCGCCTGATAGGTAAAAACCTGGCCAAAAAATTGATCTACAGTGGTGAAATGATCGATTCAGAAACCGCCCTGATATACGGTCTTATTCAAGAGATTGTACCGCATGACCAACTATTGGAAAAAGTCTATAAAATGGCGAATAAACTGGCTCAAAAAGCGCCGCTGGCTATTGCTCAAGCCAAGCGGACGGTTAACACCGGCTTTAATCTTGACCTGTCAGCCGCTACCGAATTGGAAAAACACGCATTTTCGGTATTATTCGGCACTAAAGATTGCCAGGAGGGGATGAGGGCATTTCTGGAAAAACGGAAACCAAATTTCCAGGGACGCTAAACCATCTCCACGTTAAAATGCCGATAAATAAACCCTGGACATGAGCCCAGGCGGTTTTATTAAAAAAGGTAATTTAAAATCAAAATGAGTAATAGAGTTTGTCGATTATTAAAGATTAAATACCCAATTATCCAGGGCGGGATGGTTCATATTTCACCTTCCCAATTGGCCATTGCAGTATCCAGGGCAGGCGGTCTGGGTCTAATTGGCGCCGGCGCCATGAACCTGAATGAATTTGAGCAAGAAGTTATAAAAGCCAAACAAAGCCTGAATGATGAATTTCCTTTTGGGGTAAATTTACCCATGATTCATCAACAATTGGCCGAAAGAGTAGAGGTTTGTAAAAAACATGGGGTGGGTGTATTTTTTACTTCAGCTGGAAATCCAGCCAAAGTTGTGCCACTGTTAAAGGATGGCTATGACTGCACCATCGTCCACGTAGTCCCATCGGTGAAAGGTGCAAAAAAGGCCGAAGCAGTAGGCTGTGACGCTATAGTTTGCGAAGGTTACGAGGCGGGAGGACATAATGGACTGGATGAGACCACCACTTTTACCCTGGTACCCCAGGTGGCTGAAGCAGTTTCCTGCCCGGTTATCGCTGCTGGCGGGATTGCTGATGGACGAGGCATAGCCGCCGCCTTTATTCTGGGTGCAGAAGGGGTGCAAATGGGAACCCGCTTTGTGGCGACAACAGAATGTCCTGCCCATCAAAATTTCAAATCTGCTCTGGTAGAGAGTGCCGATTGTGGTACCTGTATCACCGGCCGAAAATTAAATATGTTAAGGGTTTTACGCAACGACTTTTCTATACGCATGTGGAAAGCGGAACACCTGGGTGCTGGTTCGGAAGAATTAATAGATATAATTGGCCAGGAAGATGATCGAGCCATTTCTGGTATGGTTAACGGTGATATCACTGAAGGGGTGTTCGACTCTTCGTGCTTGAGCCGCTCGAGGACTACCAGGTAATCGGCCGTTCCTC
>CAZTWC010000033.1:0-20914 GCA_964617105.1 uncultured Myxococcia bacterium | reverse complement strand
ATTGACACCCGCCGAAACCATGGTGGCAATGGCAGCCTTGTTGTCAGAAGCGCCGCGGCCATAAACAATACCATCCTGGTCGTCCCCTTCAAAAGGATCTATATGCCAATTGTTTTTATCTCCAACATCCACGGTATCTATATGTGAATCGTAAAGGATTTTTACCGGTCCAGTGCCAATCCTGCCAATAACATTACCCATATTGTCTATAAATGCCTCATGGAAACCAACCTCTTTCATTCGGTTTTGAATAGCCTTTGCCACCTCTTTTTCCTGACAACTGGTGCTGGGAAGAGATATTAATTTGCGTAAAAAGGCTACAGTGTCTTGAAGCAATTGTGAATTACCAAAGTCAGTGCTCATATTATAACCTCCGCCAATATTATTATCTTGA
The DNA here is from genome assembly GCA_964617105.1 of uncultured Myxococcia bacterium. GTDB lineage: Bacteria > CAZTWC01 > CAZTWC01 > CAZTWC01 > CAZTWC01 > CAZTWC01. The sequence continues at coordinate 20,520 of CAZTWC010000033.1, read as the reverse complement.
AATTATGAAGTTTTTATTTTAGCATGGAAATATTTTACTTGAAACCTGAAACTAATAATTAGTTAAAACAAAAAGGTGTTTGGGAGAGCCATTTATGTCCTTTTTTGCCAAACTGCCCATTAAGAGTAGACTGACTTTGTTTACCTTCCTGGTGCTGTGTATCACTCTTTTATTGTTTATTCTATATCTGCCGAACCGGGTGGAGAAAATTTTAGAACAGGATTTGAGAGGAAAAGCATTGACTTTGGATGGTTTTATTAACCAGCCTTTGGCAGCCGCCCTTGGTTCTGAGGATTCGGAAAAAATAAAAGAAATACTGGATGTTATAAAGAGTGATAAACAGGTGTCCCTGGTTTTACTTCTCAACGGTTCTCTACAGCAGGAGGATAGCAACTACCTCTATATACACAATAAAACCTTGGCAGATAGACTGGTTAAAGATAAGAAACTTGTTTTAAAGGGAAAATCTGGTTTTCAAAAAGTGGACAACTTGCTGGTGCGGGTATTGGTAATAAAAGATGATAATAATAACTTGCTTGGCACCCTGGCGGTGGCTTACTCTCTGGATAGTGTAGAAGTAGGAAAATTGGCAGTTCAAAAGACGGTGATTATCACCGGTCTGATTATTTTTTTGTTAGGATTGTTGCTATCCCTGGTGGTTGGTAATTCTATTGCCCAGCCTATCAAACTGTTTGCCCAGGAAGTGAGTAATATGAACCAGGGGCAAATTTTATCAGATACCCTGGAATTGACAGGTGGAGGCGAGATAAAAGAGTTGGAGGAAGCCTATAACATCATTTCCTTACGATTGCAGGAGATATCGCGCCTAACCGGAGATTTGAAGGAGGGGGAATTGGGGGCAGATAAAATTAAACCTTATCTGGCTGAAGGGATAGACCTTAAAAATGCTTTTCAGAAATGCGTTCCATCCTTGCCGCAAGACAAGATTGCCCAGGACCTGTTAGCCATTCGATATTACCTGCTTCAATTTTATTTTCAGACTGAGGCTGTGGCTGCTGATCGGCTGGAAGAGCCTATACTCAATGAAAAAATACCAGGAGAGATAGGAAAGGGGCTCGATAAAACTCTTACCTCGCTTAAAAGAATGGCCAAAAATGCTGAAGGTTTAGTCACCGGAAAACCTGTAACCTCTGAAGACGTTGGCAGCGGCTCCATTGGCAGTCAACTGTCCCGTTTAGCGGTGGCAAGAGATGAGCAGTTGAAAATTGTCAAGGCTTTGGCTGAAGGCGATATTGATAAGGCTTTGATACTAGCCGCTGGATCTACCAATAATTCCAGCGACGCCATGCCTAATACTTTGCTCAAAGCGGTGGAAAATGTCAAAACAGTTAATACCCAACTGCATCTTTTAGCCAGAGGAGAATTAGACAACAAAGGGTTACAAACTAACTTGCCGGGCCAATATAAACAGCCGGTTAAGGATATTAAGGCTGTTTTACGTCTGTTGCAGGCACAGGTGGAGATAGTGTCTAAAGAGAAAATGTTGGATCCGATTTTAGAAAAGAGAGTACCTGGTCATTTGGGAGATTCTTTTAAGAAAATGACTGACAATCTTAAGCAAGTATTGAATAATGTTCACCTTATTGCCAGAGGTGACCTACAGCAATATTTGGTTGACGAAGGGATTCAGGGAGAGTTGAGCCTGGCTTTGAAGGATAGTATGGACTCCTTGAAAACTTTGGCGGTGCAGGCACAGATGTTGACCAAAGGTGAATTGTCTAATCCGATTCTAAAGAAACAAGTTCCCGGGGAGATAGGAGATTTTTTTGAAAAGATGGTGCAAAACCTAATATTCCTGGTAAAAGATATTAAGGATATGGTGGCTGGGGTCAACCAGTTGGCGGAGGATATACGCCGTTCCAGTGAATTAATCGCCAAAGGCACCAGCGATCAGGCTATCCAGATTGAGGGTTCATCTTCAGCAATCATGGAACTCTCCGCTTCTATTCAGGAGATATCAAAAAACGCTAAGTCATCCACCGATATAGCCAGTCATGCTAACGAGATGGCAAAAGAGGGTGGAGAAGCGGTTAGCAAGACGATTGAAGGGATGAGAGAGATCCGTAATCGGGTAGAAGAAACTGCTTCTAAAATTAAGGAATTGGGCAATTCTTCCAAGGAGATAGGCAAAATAGTTGAAGTTATTTCTGCGATTGCCGACCAAACTAATTTATTGGCTCTCAATGCTGCTATTGAAGCGGCCAGAGCAGGTGAACAGGGTCGAGGTTTTGCCGTTGTGGCCGATCAAGTGGGTCAATTGGCGGAACGCTCATCCAAGAGCGCCAAAGAGATAGCCGTGTTAATTGAGAAAATTCAAATAGATACCGATAAATCGGTGAAGGCTATGATCAGCGGTACTGAAGTGGTGGAACAGGGAGTTAAACTGGCAGAAACCAGTGGCTCTTCTTTGAGCAATATTATCAACGTGGTAAAAGAGATCAGTCGGGCGGTAAACGAGATCTCGGCAGCCACCAGTCAGCAGGCAAAAACTTCTGACCAGGTGTCCTCTGCCATTGAGCGTATCTCCGAGGTGGCAAAAACCACGGCTACTTCCACGGACGAAGCAGTGGAGCATGTTAGGAATCTGATAACCATGTCCCGGGCCACCGAAGAAAAAATGTCCAGGTTTAAGATATAAAACCTGTAATCAGCAATTGGCTTAAAGATCGAGGTAGTTGCTGATTTTAGGTTGTTGCCGTCCGGACACCAGGTATAATATTCAGGATAATTTTGTCATGCAAAATAACCAAGGTATATATTCTGTTTTAAGCGATATTCACCAGGAAGATTCCGGCAGATTGAATGTCAAGAATCAAGAGGATATGCTTTGTTTTTATCTGTCCAATCAGGAATTCGGGCTAAATCTTACTATGATCAGGGAAGTGATCGAAATTATGCCCATAACTCGGGTGCCTTATATACCCGATTTTATCCTGGGGGTAATCAACCTGCGGGGAAAGATAATCGCCATAATGGAGATACAAAAAGTCTTTCAGTTGCCTCCCACTATGACCAGTTTGGACGAACGGATATTAATTATCACCATGGAAAATTTAACCGTGGGGATAAAAGTGGACCGGCTTTCAAAAATTAAGCAGATCCCTTTAGAAAAAATTGACCCGCCACCGCCGGGCATCTCAATTATTGAACCAGATTATATCAGGGGAGTTATTCAACTGGAAGATCATCCTCTGATCCTGTTGAACTGGCACAATATTATGCAGAATAGTTCCATACAGAAATTAATCAACGCTAAACCGGAATAAACCGGAATCGAATCGAATAGTTCTATGGCTTTTAAAATCGACCAAGAGTTGCTGAAAATATTTATCGAGGAGTCGGAAGAGAATCTCTCGGCCATGAATGTCAGCCTGTTGGAGTTAGAAAAGGAAAATCCGGAGCAGGCAGACTACCACCTGGAGGAATTGTACCGTAACCTCCACAATATGAAAGGTTCCTCTCGCACTATTGGGTTGAATCAAATTGAGCAATTTGTCCACAAGATGGAGGAGATTATCCGCGTTCTTCGGGAAAATAAGATGAAATTTTCCCAAGAGGTATCAGATCTACTCTTTGTCGGCTTTGATGCTCTGCAAAATATGGTTGATCGATTGGCTGAAGGCATAGAGACAGATATTGAAGGGGTGGAAATACTTCTAAAACAGTTTGAACAATTGGTCTCAACCGGTGGAATGGTGGAGCCCTCCGAAAAGATAGCCGAGTTGTCCAATGTTATTAGCCAAGAGGAAGATCAAAAGCCCCAATCTGCTATATCTAAACTTCCCTCTCAGGTGGCTCGGAAGATAAAAGAAGAATACCTCATCGAGATGGAAGAGATGATCGAGAAGATCGAAAAACACCTGGTGGAACTCGACAAATTGGGGTTTATGAATTTATCTGAAAGTCAAATCGAAGATTTTATAGATGTAATAGCCCGGGAAATACATACCATAAAAGGCACCTCAGGAGTGTTTGCCTCAATGGGTTTCACTTCTACTCTACAAGTAAAAAAGGTGTCTCATGAATTTGAAAATCTGCTGGAAGTGCTCAAAACCAAACCGGAAAGTTTGAACCAGGAGTTGGTAGATCTCCTCTTTGATTATAATCCTCTCATAGAGCAGATGTTAGTGATTATCAGGGATGACAGATTTCCGGAACAGGATGAAACTACCCAGGCACAAATTAGCTTATACCTGGACCGGATCCAACAGATGGACCTGTTAGAACCGGGTGAACATGCCGGAGATGCGGCACCACCAGTTGAAGCAACTATTGAGGCTGATGACCCCCTCTTGCAAATAGAGGATATCGACCAGGAGATTATTCAGACTTTTAAACAAGAGGCTCTGCAATCGCTGTCAGAAGCGGAGCAACTTTTTACCAGCCTGACTCAGGAACCGAAAAACCTGGAACTTTTAAATTCACTTTTCCGCATCATATATGCCATCCAGGGCTCAGCTAATTTTTTCAACCTGGAACAACTTCTTCAGGTGGCAGAAAAGTTGGTGACGTTACTAGATTTACTCAGGAAAAAAGAGGTTGTTCCCTCTGAAAGGTTACTGGAGATTATTTTCAATGGTTTTGATTTGGCAAAAATTATTGTTAATAATACTGGGACCCAAAAACCGGTGCCGATTAACGGCCAAGAGGTGATAATTAAACTGGAGGAACATCTGGAGATAATCAAGGGGGAAGAAAAAGCATCTGCAGCAAAGGTTGGTAAGTCAGAGAGTCCCAAATTGATCCAACCGGGGAAATCCTCTGATACGGAAGAAGCGGCCAAGAAAGTAGAAAAAGGGGGCAAAGCCGGGAAAAAAGGTGGTAAAGTCAAGTTATCAGGAATTATCGGGAGGGAGAGTCGTTCATTGCGGGTGGATACTGATAAATTGGATAACCTGATGAATTTTATGGGAGAGTTGGTTATTATTAAGAGCCGGCTGGACGATGATCTTAAAGATTTTCATCAACGGGTGGAGGAATTGCAGGGCATAAAGCGTAGTTTGCTGGATGTTCACCAGGAAAACAAGGAAAGTATCCAATTAAAAGAGTTGCAGGAGCAGATCCTCTCTTACCTAAAAAAAATGGCTATCCAATCTGGCTTTTTTCATGAAATACCCACTATTTCTAATGAGATGAATCAAATAGTCAGCGATCAGTCTAAAAGAAACAGCAGCGGGAAAGCCGACCAATTTCAGGTTGAAAATTTGGAAACTTCCCAGGAAGTAATTCGTTTGAGCAATGAACTGAACGATGCTTCCTCCAATATTATTGAAACCACTGACCAGATGGATCGGATCACTTCTGAGTTACAAGAGGGATTGCAAAAACTGAGGATGTTGCCAATCTCCACAGTTTTCTCCCGCTTTCCAAGGCTGGTAAGAGATCTCTCCCGTACCACAGGAAAAAAGGTAGAGTTGGTTTTGCTGGGGCAAGAAACCGAAGTGGATAAAATGATTATCGACAAAATCGCTGATCCACTTATGCACTTGATCAGAAATGCTATAGATCATGGGATTGAATCTTCAGAAAATAGAAAAGCCAGTGGTAAAAACAGGTTGGCCAATATAATTTTAAAGGCATATCATGAAGGGAATCAAATCGTTATTGAGGTTTCTGACGATGGCAAAGGGATCGATGCCGAGATAGTAAAAGAGAAAGCTGTAGAAAAAGGTTTAATTTCTGGTAATGAAGCTAAAGACCTGGATGAGCAACAGGCCAATAATTTGATTTTTATGCCGGGATTTTCCACGGCCGAGGATGTAACCGACATCTCTGGACGGGGTGTGGGTATGGATGTGGTAAAAACTAATATCCAGCAACTAAAGGGTACTATTGCCATAGTCACCAGCAAGGGAAAGGGCACCACTTTTATAATTAAACTCCCCTTAACCCTGGCTATAATGAATGCCCTATTGGTGAAGGTATCCGGGGAGATGTATGCCATTCCACTATCTTCGGTATTGGAAACCATTACCGTGTCCATGGCGGATATACGCATGATCGGTAACCGTGAAGTGATCAATGTAAGAGAAAGTGTCATATCTCTGGTCAGATTGGTGGAAATAGTCAACATCGAGGAAAAATATATCTCAGGTCAAGATTTTCAACCAGTAATTATTGTGGGTTCCTGGAACAAGAAAATTGGTATTTTGGTAGATGAACTGCTGGGCCGGCATGAGATCGTACTCAAATCGCTGGGCGAATTTCTCCCCTACATCAAGTTCATTAGCGGCGGCACTATTTTGGGAGATGGCAATGTGGTGCTTATCCTGGATGTTCCCTCTGTCATCAACAGCATCTCCACTTCCTATAGCGCGACCAGTTTTATCTCTCCTCCGGCGAAATCGGTTGAAAGGTTAAAATCGGGACGTTACAATCTGTTGGTGGTGGATGACTCCGCCGTTATCAGGCGTCAAGTAAAAGATCTCCTGGAATCGGATGGATTTATAGTTGATCTGGCGGTTGACGGGGTTGATGGACTGGAGAAGGCCAAAAGAAAAAAATACGATCTTATTACTACTGATATAATGATGCCCAGGATGAACGGAATCGAGTTTACCAGGGAACTTAGAGCCCATGTCCCAACCAGTAATATACCAATTCTGGTGGTATCAAGTAAAGGGGAGAAAGAAGATATTTTCAGCGGCTTAGAGGCAGGCGCCAATGAATATCTTATCAAACCTTTTCAAAAAAATTCCCTTTTGGGCACAATTAAACGCCAATTAGGGATAATATAGAGAGGTTATCTAATTTAGATGAGCCAAGAATCTATAAAAGTTCTGGTAGTTGACGATTCCAGGTCGGTGCGCATGATTTTAAGGGAACTCCTGAACTCTGATGAACAGATTTCGGTGGTGGGTACTGCCAGCAACGGCCAGGCTGCCATCGATATGACCCGGCGGTTCCGTCCCGATTTGATCACTATGGATGTAAACATGCCGGTTATGGATGGTATTCAGGCAGTTAAGAGAATAATGGAGGAGATGCCCAGGCCCATTATTATGCTGAGTGCCTTCACCAGGAAAGATGCCCCTGAAACTCTTAAGGCTCTGGAGGCTGGAGCCGTAGACTTTATCCCTAAACTGAGCAGTGATGAAAAAACTAGCGATTTTCTTTTTATAAGAAACGGTATCATTAGAAAAATTAAATCGTTAGCCCGGATTGAGATCCGGCCCAGGAATTTGTCATCTACCTCAGGCACCGGTGCGGTGATTAACCGTATTTTTGCCCCTTCTTCTGCCAGTCGTCAGTTTTTGCCCCGTATTTTTGCCTTTGGTCTTTCCACTGGGGGTCCGGGCACGCTTCATAAGATACTTGCCCGTATGCCTGCCGATTTTCCCGGCGCTGTATTGGTGGCTCAGCATATGCCGGCCCCTTTTACCGCCACTTTTGCAGAACACCTGGACCAGTCTTGCCACTTGAAGGTAAAAGAGGCAGAAGCGGGAGATGTTCTAAAAGCCGGCTCGGTTTTTATCGCTCCAGGTGGGTATAACATGGTGGTGAACTCCAGGCAGATGATAAACCTGATGCCAGAAGATGAATTACACGAATATTGTCCATCGGTGGATATGCTCTTTTGTTCGGTGGCTGCTTCTTTTAAACAAAAAGCCACCGGTATAGTGTTGACTGGTATGGGCAATGATGGCAGTGCCGGAGTAATCGCCATCAAGAAAATGGGCGGCTTAACCATTGCTCAAGATGAAAGGACATCAATAATTTATGGGATGCCTAAATCAGCCAAAAAGACCGGCTGTGTTGATCAGGTGTTGGCTGTGGATAAGATAGCCGGAGAAATGGTCTGGTCCATTTAGGCTGTTGTTGTTTTCTAGCAACGTATAATTGATTAATTATTTGGAGTTATTACATGGATTTAAACAAGTTATTTAATCCGGAATCTGTCCTTTTTGTTGATAATTTCAACACTACTTTTTCCAGTAAAAGGCTTTTGTCAAATCTGTCCAAGTCTGGTTTTTCCGGCCGGCTTTCCCTATATAATAAAGGTAAGGGAGAGAGCCAGATTCAAATTGGCAACATCTTTTTTCAGGTGGAGGACAAACTGGATAATAACCCAATTGATCTGGCAGTGGTTTCCAGATTATCGCAAATTGATCACTGCCTGGCCGATGAACTGGCTGAACGGGATTGTCACCTGGTAATGACCCCTGGCCAATGTCCGGCAACTAAAAGTAACTATCTGCGTTATTTACGGCTATCCCAGGAGTTGATCCAAAAAGGGATTTACCTGTTGGGGCCGCAAAGCAGCGGTGTTTTTTCTAATAGCCAGTTGGGCATCGGGAATCACCAGCCTCAGGAAAATTTACCTTCCACCGGTATCAGTGCTCTGGTAGAAGGGGAATCTGCTTTTAATGCTCTGCTTAGCGAAACCGGAAAAAGGGGATTTGGGTTGGAAAAGGTGGTTGATGTTGGGGAGCAATGGGGAATTTCCTTACCCGCTTTGCTGCGCTTCTTAGCCCAGGATGAAAAGACCAGGGTTATTGTATTGGTATTGTCTTCAATTGCCGATGGCACCAGTTTTAAACAGGTGGCTTATGAGATAGCCGGAACCAAACCGGTCATCTGCCTGTTGCAGGGAGGAAGTAAAGCCTCCCATAATCTTTTTCGGAATTTTAGACGTACCACTCCCATTATCGATAAGGTAATGATGGCTCTTTGCCGCCAGTGTGGTTTTCTCTTTATTGAAAATTTTGGTCAGATATTACAATTGCTCAGTTATATTAATGTGTTCGACCTCAAATTGCCATGGGATAGCACTGTTTTTGCGGTGGCCAATGATGCTTATGCCAGTGCCTATATGGCTGATAAGGCTGCTAAAATTCAATTGAGACTTCTTTCACCAGTGCTTCAGGAAACTGCAGAAAGGCTTTCTGGCAGAGAGAATCTCACCGCTGATATGATTCAAGATTTGGCTCAAAAGTATTTACCCCTCCCAACGGATAAATTTCGAGGTGAAAAACTCGATAATTTACTCAGGTTGGGAATGAGTAATACTGATACCTGGGCTACGGTAGCCTATTTGCCGGCCAAATCTTCGAGTAATTCCAGGTTGGTTAACAAGTTATGCAAGTTAAATGAAAAGAGTAAAAAACCTCTTATTCTTTGCGGGGCCTATGGCGGCAACCAAAATGCAAAAGTTGCGAGCCAGAACCAGGTTGTCGGTTACCCAGATTTGGAAGAGGCTTTTATGACCTTTAAAAATTGTTATCAATTAAACAGCCTATTACGGGAGCAAAAAAAGGAGAAATTTCAAGATGCGCCACCGGCACGGCAAAGTTCCTCCTATATTTTGGATATCCATCTCAAGCAAGGTTTGACCACCCTGGATAAATTTACTTCCAATGTCCTTTTGGCAGAGTATGGTATCCCGGTATGCGATGAAGCCATTGCTTTTAAATTAGATCAGTTAAAAAATATTGCCGGAACTTTTGGATATCCGGTAGCGTTAATGGTTATTCACGATGCAGATAAATCCAGGGCCATATTTGAGCCCATTAAAGGTATTAAAAACGTGCTTGAACTGGAAGAGGCCTACCTGTTTTTAAGGGAAAAGTATAACTTTCAGATGGGCAAAAAAAAGCAACTCATTTTTCTGGTTCAAAAGATGGTAGACAGCGAGTTAGAGTTTTTTATTAGTGCCAGCCGCCGTCCTTACCGCAATCTTTTCGGCCCCTTTATCACTTTCGGGTTAGGAGGAGCCATGGGACATGTCTATAACGATATCACCGCGGGTATTGCCCCTTTGACCATAAATCACGCCCGCAATATGATCTATAATTTGAGCGCCAGAAAATTGTTTAGCGGTTTTCGAGATTTACCTCAGATAAACATTGAGACTTTGGCAGGAATCCTGGTGAAGGTTTCCGTACTTTTTCAAGAGAATCCTAACATTTTGGAGATGGATATCAATCCTTTAGTTTACCATAGAGAACGGTTGGTGGCTCTGGAGAGTTTTATTTTCTTAAGAAACGAATAGAATGTGTATATCTAGAAATTGATCTAATGACATCTACCCAAACCATAATTACCACCAAAGATAAGCAGGCTCGTATTGTTCCGGTCAAAAAATTAATCGGGAAACTCAAGGTCCCCGGGGATAAGTCAATTTGTCACCGGGCCCTGATATTTTCCGCCCTGGCCCAGGGTGAAAGCCGGATTAGTAATTTTTCCAACAACCGGGACAATGGCAGTACCATGGAGATCCTTACCCATTTGGGGGCTAAATTTTCCCGGCTGGAGGATAGTGAACACCTGGTTTGTCAGGGAGTAGGAGAAAAAGGATTAACCGCACCTTTGGACAAGCGAACTGTGCTGAATGTAGGCAACTCCGGCACAACCATGCGTCTTTTATGCGGGTTGCTGGCCAGTCAACCTTTTTCGGTTACTCTGGATGGAGACGCCTCCATCCGCCGCCGGCCCATGGCCAGGGTGGTGGAGCCTTTGCTAAAAATGGGCGCCCATATCCAGGGTTCTAACTCCGCTGAAAAGGCTGGAGAGATATATCCGCCGCTGCACCTGGACGGGAGGAGTTTGACCGGGATCGATTATCAAAGTCCAATACCGTCAGCCCAGTTGAAATCGGCCTTGCTTTTAGCTGGTATGTACAGCCAGGGAGAAACCTCGATTACCGAAGATTATAAATCTCGCGATCATACTGAAAAGATGATGCAGTATTTAGGTTTACCCCTTGAGATAGATGGGCTGACAGTTCGTAATAGGGCCTTTAACCCTCCTTTTGCTGCCAGGGATTTTTTGGTGCCCGGGGATATCTCTTCTGCTGCTTTTTTTATCATGGCTGCAGTGTTGGTAGAAGGCGCCAGAGTGGAGATCTGTGATATATCACTTAATCCCACCCGCACCGGTTTTTTAGAGGCAATGCAGGAGATGGGTGCTGGCATAACCATTGTAAATCAGCGAACCGTGGGTGGGGAAGAGATTGGAGATATTGTAGTTCAATACCAGGGAAACTTGAAAGGGATCTCTATCCAGGCACCCCGCATACCCAGGTTGATCGATGAACTTCCTCTGTTGGCAGTAGGAGCGGCTTTTGCCAGGGGAAAGACTGAGATTAGGGGCGCTGCTGAGTTGCGGGTCAAGGAGAGCGACCGGATTAGCGCCATGGCTCAAGAGTTGTCAAAAATGGGCGCAAAGGTCAAAGAGTTGCCCGATGGGATGGTAATAGATGGCCAGGGTTTTCTTGAGGGCGGCAGCCAAATAGAGAGTCATGGAGACCACCGGATTGCTATGGCTATGGCGGTGGCTGCTCTCAACTCCAAAAAGGGGGGGATTTTGACAGATACCGATCCTATAGCAGTTTCTTTCCCAGGTTTTTTTGAGCAATTGAACCAGATGAATTTTCAGGTGGGGTAAATGGAAAAGAAAATTATTGTTGCCATTGATGGGCCGGCGGGCTCTGGTAAAAGCACGGTGGCTAAACTATTGGCCGAAAGAACGGGCTATACCCAGGTTGACACTGGCGCTATTTATCGTTCCCTGGCCTGGTTTGCTCATCAGCAAGGTTTAGCCTGCCAGGAGAAAGATGAGGATAAACTGATCAGTTTGGCGGAGGAGTTGGAAATAGATTTTAAGATGGATAGAGAGGTAAACCGGGTCTTTGTAAATTGTAGCGAAGTAACCAAAGAGATAAGGGAGAACCGGATATCTATGCTGGCATCTCAAATTTCAGCTCTGCCCGGAGTGAGAAAGGGTTTGCTTCATATTCAGCGAAAATTAGGCCAACATGGAGGCGTGGTGCTGGAGGGGAGAGATATCGGTACTGTGGTGTTCCCCCAGGCGCAGTTGAAGATATTTTTAGATGCATCACCCCTGGTAAGAGCCCAGAGACGTCACCTGGATCTAAAGGATAGTAGCCAGGCCATAGAGCTGGACCAGGTTATTAAGGAGATGAACCAGCGTGATCATCAGGATAGCACCCGGAAGGTGGCGCCCTTAAAAGCCGCCGAAGATGCCATACGAATTGATACCTCCCAGATGTCGATAGAGCAGGTGGTGGAAGAGATTTACCGGCTTTTTAGAGAAATGTTATAGCAGGTGATTAACGGTTAGATTAATGATCAAGATAAAAGTTGCCTCCCGAAGCGGTTTTTGCCTGGGAGTAAAGAGAGCGGTTAAACTGGCAGAAACCTTGCTGCAAGCGGGGAAAACAGTTTCTACCGTAGGTCATTTGATCCACAACCCCGATTTTGTCCAGCACTTGGAGTCCAGAGGATTGAATACTATCAGCCGCCTGGATCAATGTAATGAGGGAGTTCTTTTGGTCAGATCCCACGGTATGGAATCTTCTTTGATCAAAGAAGCCCTCCAAAAAGGGTTGGAGGTGGTGGATGGCACCTGCCCTTTTTTACTTGCGGTTCACAAACGGGTGGCCAGTTTAAAAGATAGATACAATATGTTATTGGTAGGAGATGCTAGACATGCTGAAGTAAAATGTATAAAGGCCATAGCACCCGGTAAAATAAAGGTGATCCCCCCTACCCTGTCGCCATGTGATTTACCGGTCTCCAGCCGGATTGCCATACTCTCCCAGAGCACTCAGCCGCCAGAGATCCTAAAACGGCTCAACCATCTTTGCCTGGATAAATATTTTGAAATTTTAACTATCAACAGCATCTGTAAAGAAACGGTTAAAAGGCAAACCGAGGCTGTATCCCTGGCCCAGGAATGTGATGTTATCCTGGTGGTGGGTGGCAAAATTAGTGCTAACACTAATCATTTGAAGCAACTCTGCCAAAAAGTAGGAAATAGCAAAGTCTTTCATATAGAAACAGAGAAAGAGATACAATCGGAGTGGTTTAAGGCCGAGAACACCGATCTAACCGTTGGGATTCTTAGTGGAGCGTCTACTCCTGGGCAGCAAATAGTAGAAATAGCGGAAAGGGTCAAAAAAAGGTTTGACAATTTTTAATCGTAAGAATATGTTGAAAAATTTAATTCTCCAAAATTTAATTAATGGATTTATTGAGAATTAATGATCTAGGCGGTGTCCATACAGTATGGGCATCAAGTAAGTGTTCCCTTTGGGAATGAAATTCAAGGAGTAAATTAATACCATGCAACAAACCGAAACCCAACAAACCACAACCGTACAACAACAACCATCTGAACAATCCAATGGCAATAGCCAGGCAACCGCTCCCAATAACAACGATAATTTGAGCGATGATATCAGTCTGGATCTTGAACAGGAAGATTTCAAAACCATGTTTGAAGAGAGCCTTCAGAATAAACAGATGGTGGAAGGTGAAATCGTTACCGGAAAAATTATCCAGATTTTAGATGACTACGTTATGGTAGACATTGGCTATAAATCTGAAGGCCAAATTTCCATTGGAGAATTTTGTTCACAGCACAAAAAATTGGATATCCGAGAAGGTGACGAAGTTGATGTGCTTTTGGAGGGGATAGAAGATGATAACGGATTGGTGATTCTTTCCAAGGAAAAAGCGGATCGGATGAAAATTTGGGATGAGATTAGTTTTGCCTGTGAAAATGACAAATTGGTGGAAGGCACTATCATTAGTCGGGTTAAGGGTGGACTCTCGGTGGACATAGGTGTCAAGGCTTTTCTGCCAGGCTCTCAGGTCGATTTACGTCCCACTCGGAATTTGGATAAATATCTAAGTCAAACTTATAACTTTAAAATTATTAAGTTTAATAAAAAACGGGGTAATATCGTTCTCTCCCGCCGGGCTTTACTGGAGAAAGAGCGGGAAGAATTACGTAAAGAAACCCTGGAGAAATTAGAAAAAGACGCAATTTTGGATGGTATTGTTAAAAATATTACCGATTACGGCGCCTTTATCGATCTGGGTGGAATCGATGGTCTTTTACACATCACCGACATGTCCTGGGGTAGAGTAAATCATCCCTCCGAAATGTTCTCTATTGGTGATGAAGTCAAAATCAAGGTCCTCAATTATGATGAAGAAAAAGGTCGGGTATCTCTGGGATTAAAACAAATTACTCCAGATCCCTGGACTACCGCCGCAGATAAATATCCAGTTCACAGCCAGATTGTCGGCCGGGTGGTTAGCCTCACCGATTATGGCGCATTCATTGAATTGGAGCAAGGAGTGGAAGGATTGGTCCATATTTCGGAGATGTCCTGGACTAAGAGAGTAAAACATCCCTCCAAATTGGTAAATATCAACGATGAAGTAAAAGCTATGGTACTTGATATCGATGCCCAAAATCGTCGGATATCTCTGGGTATCAAGCAGGTAGAACCCAATCCCTGGGAAGAGTTGAAGGTTAAATACCCGGTAGGCTCGATAATCAACGGCAGTATACGCAACATAACCGAGTTTGGTTTGTTTGTGGGAATAGAAGAAGGTATTGATGGCCTGGTGCACATTTCAGATATTACCTGGTCCCAGCGCTTGAAGCATCCATCCGACCTGTTTAAAAAAGGTAATGAATATTGATGCTGATCACGAACGTTTTTCTTTGGGGCTCAAACAACTACATAGTGATCCCTGGGATGATGCCAATATTAAATATCCCAAAGGTACTAAAATTAAAGGAAAAGTGGTTAAAATCAAAGAATTTGGCGTGTTTGTAGAACTGGAGGATGGAATAGAAGGGTTAATCCACATCTCTGAATTGAGTGATGAGAAGGTTAAAAGCGCCGACCAGGTGGTTTCTGAAGGCGATGAGGTGGAAACCCTGGTGCTGCAGGTAGATACTACAGAACAAAAAATTGCTCTCAGTATTAAGGCCTTGTCTAGACTCGACTCAGATGCAGGTCTCAAAGAATATGTGGAAGCGAAAAGTTCCACCACTCACCTGGGAGATGTATTCGGCGATAAATTGGTTAATAGGATGAAACAGAACGAGCCGGAAAAAGAGATGCAAGCAGCCAAGCCGACAGTGCAGGCTGAACCGGTGCCTGAGCAAGAAAAGCCAGAAGTTGAGGCGGAGGCTGAACAGAAAACTGCCGTTGATGAAGCAGCATCTACAGAAGAGACTGATAATTCAAGCGAAACAGGTGAAGAAAAAACTGAAACTACTGATTGATGTTTTTGTTAGCTCAAGCCTGGCTAATTTTTATACTCTGTGCCGCTGTTATTATATACAGCGGTAACAAACTTACAGTAGCAGCAGATAGTATAGCCGACAATTCAAGTTGGGGCCAAACATTCATAGGTTTTATCCTTCTTAGTTTGGCCACTTCCATGCCGGAAATGGTCACTACTATCTCTTCGGTAACCTTAGTTGATGCTGAGAAGATGGCCCTGGGCAATATTTTTGGCAGCAATATGTTCAATTTGCTTCTTATCGCCCTGGTTTCTATCCTGGCGGGCAAATTTCAAATACACAATTCTCAAACTATCCGGGCTGCCTGGCTGAGTATCTTTTTTACTTTGGTGGTAGCCCTTTTTTTGGCTTTTCCCTATAACCACAGCATCTTCAAAATTGGTTTACAGAGTTTTCTGGTGTTTCCTATTTTTGCTGGGATTATATATTTGGTCTTCAAGGGTGAAAAGAAAACTATCACTCCTAAAGAAACCCGGGGAAACCAACAGAATTTTTGGAAAAGTGTAAGATCTTTTGCCTTCCATTCCGGGATTATTTTTATCTCCGGCATGGTAGCTGCCTGGAGTTGCAATCAAATATCTCAACTCAGCAGTTTGGGCCAATCTTTTATGGGAGTTCTCTTTTTAGCCGGAGCCACATCATTACCAGAGATGGTGGTCACCATTTCCGCGGTAAGGATGGGAGCACATGGTCTGGCCCTGGGCAATATTTTTGGCAGCAACATTTTTAATCTTACCATTATTGCTATGGCCGATATCTTTTTCAGGGGTGGAAATATCTTTACCCGCTCGGACACTACTCATTTTATCGCTATCACAGCGGTAATCTTTATGACTATGGTTTTTTTATTTGGCCAGTGGGTAATGAAAAAAATTGGTACTAATCTTAAGACTTCTCATCGCCTGATATCCCCAGGTAGGCTAGAATCTATCTTGCTGGTAACTATATATCTAGTCGGGCTATGGAAGGTTTATCGTTTTTCGCAATAAGAGTTTTTACAGGTGTTTTAATGAATGATAACCAATCGTTGCCCCCAATGAATGACGGCAGACAGCAAAATCCTTTTTCCCATCAGAATGTTTCCCAGGAGTATAATAGAACGCCAACTAAAGGTAACAGTATCCTGAGAACCCTGGTAATCGCTATAATTATTTTGTTTTCCTGTTTTTTCTTTTTTATGCTGGTTTTGGGAAGCATATTAAAAGAATTTTTGCAGATGGATGAGATAAATTTGGAAGATGGCGACAAAGTGGGAGTAGTAGAAATAGAGGGAGCCCTTACCTCTGCCAAGCAAACAGTTCTTAACTTACATCAGTTTGCCCATGATGATGAGATAAAAGCCATTGTGGTCCGAGTCAACTCTCCCGGTGGTCCGGTAGGGCCGGCCCAGGAGATATTTCGGGAGATCGAAAAGGTCAAGAAGATAAAAAAAGTGGTAGCCTCCCTGGGTAATGTGGCTGCCTCAGGCGGTTATTATGCTATCGCTTCTGCTGATTACATAATCGCTAACCCTGGAACCCTTACCGGCAGTATAGGGGTGATATCCCAGTTTGCCAATTTTTCTGGACTTATAAAACTGGCCAAGATAAAGACCACGATTTTAAAAACCGGCCAATACAAAGACTCTGGCTCCCCCTTTAGGGATATTAACCAGGCTGATAAAGAACTATTCAATAAACTTTTAAAAAAAATATTAAACCAGTTTATCAATGACATTGTCAAGGGACGGGGAATAGAGTTCGACCAGGTGAAAAAAATTGCCGATGGCCGGGTGATCACTGGTGAAGGTGCAATAGAGTTAAAATTGGTGGACCAGCAGGGTAATTTTCTCGATGCAGTGAAAAAAGCAGGTGAACTGGCAGGAATTAAGGATATGCCCAAGATAATTTACCCCCGCAAAGACCGGCGTATGATCCTGCGGGAGCTTTTACAGGACGCTGCCGAAGGCGCCACCAGGGGTGTGGTTGAAGAGGTCGGTACATTTTGGCACCTGGCAACGAAGCTGATTCCATGATTGGACACTATTTAGGTTGAAATTTTTTGCTTGAAATAGTAACTTTATCAATATGCAAAAATTATGGGCTCCCTGGAGAATCGAATACATTATTGGCCCCAAAGAACCGGGCTGCATTTTTTGTAACCGGGTCAACCGCAATCAGGATCGGGAGGATCTGATACTGTTCAGGGGTAAAAGGGCATTTGTAATTATGAACAAATACCCTTATAACAACGGGCATTTGATGATTGTGCCCTATAAGCATACATCAGCCCTGGAGGAGTTGGACCAGGAAGATGTCCTGGAACTACATCAATTGTTGGTTTTTTCCCAAAAGAATTTGCAGGCGTTGATGAATCCCCAGGGATTCAATATCGGTTTGAATATTGGCCAATGTGCCGGGGCTGGAATAAAAGAACATCTACATTACCATATCGTGCCCAGGTGGAACGGCGATGTCAATTTTATGCCGGTTTTTTCCGATACCAAAGTAATAAACGAGTTTTTACTGGAAACCTATAATAAACTGAAAAAATACTTTGAAATTTCACCGGAAGGAAGCAACCATGAAGAGTAAAAGTTTCAGAATTTACCTGTTTGTATTTTTTGTCCTGGGATTTGCGGCGCTATTTACCAGCCTGGGCATTAAAAACAATACTGCCATGTCGGTAAATTACCTGTTGGGAATAAAAGAAATAGAAATTTGGAAATTTTTCCTAATCTCTTTTGGATTTGGTTTTGTTTTTCCCGCCTTTTTATATCTCTTTGCTTTTATTAAGTTGCGGAAAAAACTTGGTTTCTTAACCCGTGAAAATCTAGAACTAAATTCTAAAGTAACCAGACTTGAGGAATCTCAGGCAATGGCGGCCGCCTATCATCAGGGGCCTCCACCGCAGCCCGTACCCGCTGAAGCGGAAATTGAAGAGAAAGAATCTCCCCAGGAAGAGGTTCAGGCTGAAATTATCTCTGATGAAAAATAGAGGCCAAAACGCCTTTCTGTCAAAATACCAGACTGGATCAATTGCTTTCGGCTTTATCTTAGTCCTCACTTTATTTCGGCTGTTTATAGCCACCAGGCTTGATATAAGTGCAGATGAAGCATATTATTATCTTTGGAGCCGGGATTTGGCCTGGGGTTATTACGACCACCCTCCCCTGGTAGCCCTATTCTGCCGCCTTTTTAGTTGGTCTTTTATTGATATTGTTCTGAGTACCAGACTGGTAGCTTTATCCTCATCCATAATCAGCACCCTGTTTTTTTGGAAATCGGCTCGGATTATGGGACTTTCCGATTCATCCTGTCTGTTGCTGCTCACATTAATTCATCTTAGTCCGTTGTTTTCAGCGGGCGCGTTTATTACCACCCCCGATTCTCCCCTGCTGCTGTTTTGGAGCCTGGCTCTCTATACGATATTAAAAGCCATCCGGGCCCAGAAACCTCTTTTCTCATCTTTTCAATGGCCCCTGCTCTCTCTCTTTTTAGCCCTGGGTATTTTGAGCAAATACACCATGTTGTTTTTTCCAGCCGGGATAGTGCTCTACTTTTTGCTGCCGGTTAGTGGAAGGCTGAACCAATTGGTTAACCGGGCAAAATTTTGGCTGGTAGGTTTAGGTTTACTGATTTTTTTGGGGCTGACAATACCCCATCTGCTTTGGAATTTCTTTCATCGCCAGGCTGGTTTCTCTTTCCAGTTAGTTCATGTTTTTGGCAACTTGAAAGTCACATCTCCGGTATCCCCGGTTATTAACCTGCTGGAATTTTTATCTGGTCAGGCCGGGATTATGGGGATTCTTACCTTTTTTTTACCAATGTTATTTTTATTGAAATTCAGGAAATTTTCAAGAGAGGCCCTGCCCGCTCTCCTCTGGTGTTTGCATGCTCCTCTATTTTTGTTTCTTCTGTTTTTAAGCCCTTTTACTCACCTGGAGGCTAACTGGTCTGCTCCTGCTTTGCCGGGACTGCTGATTGGCGGTTTGTGGTGGTTGGAAAAATCTTCTCCCTCCCCAAAATATATCACCAACTATTTCCGGGCTGCTGTGGTGTTGGCTTTGCTCATTGCTTTTATTATCCATTTGCATATCTTTCTTCCTTTTTTGCCCTTTCCTCCTGAAGCAGATCCTACTTCCAGGCTTCAAGGACAGAAGTTGTTAGTTCAAAAGATAAACGAGCAACTGAAGCAAGAGACTGTTGGTTCAGCCAGTATCCATCAGGTTTATGCCACTACTTACCAAACCGCTTCCAGACTAAACTTCTATTCCGGTCAACGGGTGGTAACCGTACCCAATTGGCTGCCTTTAAAGAGGCGCAGTCAATACAATATCTGGCCCCAGCCGGAGTTGAAAGATGGTGATAATATCATTTTGGTGGCCAACCAGGGCGACCAATACCTATTACCTTCGATGAAACAGATGTTTAAACAGATAAAAGTGATAGCGCCAGTCCAGGTTTGTTGGCGCCAGGGTCATTGTCGTCAGGTTATTCTATACCGGGCAGAACACTATTTAGGGTGAGTTTGCCTCTATGGTTTTAGGTGGAAATCGTTCCAAACAGGAGTTCAATTTTACGTTTGATTATTTCAGCATCAAAGGGTTTGAGGATATAATTATTAACCCCGGCTTGCTGGGCTTCTCTGACGTTTTCCGGTTTGTTTTCAGCGGTTACCATAATCACCTTGAAATGTTTAAATTGAGGAACCGCCTTTATCATTCTCAAAAATTCTATTCCGGTCATCTCCGGCATCATCCAATCGAGAAAGATTAGGGCAATCTGGCTGAAATTGACCTTGGCTACGGTCAGGGCTTCTTTACCATTACCCGCTTCAAAGATATTGGTATATCCCAATCTACTTAAATGGCTTTTTATGATCCTGCGGGTGATGGCAAAATCATCAACCAGCAGTATACCTGCATCTGGTTTTAGCATTATTTTCTCAGTCCAATTTTATGGCCGACATACCAGCGGAGAAAGCCATTGTTGATTATATGTTTTTCAAAATGAATGTTTAATTATATTACCGGAAAATATGGAATACAAGTCCTAATTTACCAAAAATAATTTTAATTTAGGCTATGAAGTCTTAAAAACTGGTTGAGTCTCAAAGAGACAGAATCAGATCTAGCCTTATCCCATGGATGGCGGCGCTGTTGCGGGTACCTACTTTTTCATCTTCTTTGGTGGAAAAACCAATATAACTGTATGCTAATCCTACGCCAAACAGATTCAGGATCATATAGTCAACCCCAATTTCTGCCAGCCAACTCAATCCATAGTTGCCGTAGGTGTCACTGTCTGAATAACCGGAACTACTACTCAATTTGGTGGTTAGCCAATAACCGCCGTACCCAA
This sequence comes from uncultured Myxococcia bacterium, assembly GCA_964617105.1. Classification (GTDB taxonomy): domain Bacteria; phylum CAZTWC01; class CAZTWC01; order CAZTWC01; family CAZTWC01; genus CAZTWC01. The sequence continues at coordinate 85 of CAZTWC010000033.1, read as the reverse complement.
GTCCTAATCCTGCCCAGGGCTCTACAAATGGCAAGTGGGCTTTGAGCCACAGTCCGAATTGAGCGGTGGCTGAGCCCGAAGTGGT
>CAZTWC010000032.1:0-21451 GCA_964617105.1 uncultured Myxococcia bacterium | reverse complement strand
AGGATATTAGCCTCTGGATAATCATTGATATATTGCCAGTAGATTTGGCTGGCTTCCTCCAGGTTGCCTCCAGCCAACTGGATATCCGCCTTTAACATGGTGATGCCTTCTGGCAACACCTCTCCACTCTCTTCTAAAAGCACGAGATACTGTTCTATCTCATCGAGTTTTTTGTTTTTTATCAGGTTATCTATCAGTAACCGTAGGAAAAACGGAGGGTTCTTATGCTGTATCAAGATATCATCGATTAGAGAGACGGCGATATCGTCCTCTCCCGCCGCTAAAAGTTCAAAAATATTTTTTACGAATTGGCGCCCCATGCTGAGGCTGGATGGGGAAGTGGGACTGTAGGAAATATCGGGCAGGCAAAAGTCACAATATTCGGCTTCCGCCGGTAAAGTCCTGCCGCATTGGTAACAGGTCGAAATTTTCATATTAACAGAGGGGAATTTAATAATAAAACAGTTCTAAATGATACTTCAACTATCTTATAGAGATAATTCCCCTCTGTCAAATATTCGTTATATATTATCCACAAAGGTCATATATTTTCTGATCAGATCCATCTTGCCAACAATGTATTGCAGTTCTGACAGATTATAATTAAGTTGCATATTCTGCATGCTTCCCATCTTGGCTCGTTCCAGATTGGCTTTTTTTACCAACTCGTAGCCCAAGCTAATCATACCTGGTTCCCGGCTCTTGGCCGCCTGGTAAATACGGCCGGATAAGTCGTCTTTATACTCCACAATTTCACCCTGACTAAAGTGAGGGGTTACCCCTTCGGAATGTCCCTTGAGCCAGATGCGCATATTGTTGGTAAAATCCATATCATAGGTTCCAGTCAAGTAGGCGGTGCCGTACAGGAGCGACAGTTTGGGCAAAATAAACTTGGTAGTGGCAAAAATATACTCACCGCGGGTTTTAAATGGAGCAAGTTTGCCGCTTTGCACCTCGGCTTTTTGCTGGGTTGCGCCCCATCCAAAATTGATGGGTCTTACTACTCTATTCTGGGTAGTATCCCAATACCAACTGGAATTTTTATAGTCATCCAAAGCCAGGGCTGAAAACAGGTTCATAACCTCAGTCGGGAACATGGTGAAACCGTTGATCAAAAAGGATCGTATATCTGCGCTGCGGCTAGGATTCATAATATGATAGTAGGTGGTCGGATCAGAAAAATAGATAATAGCCACCAGTTTGCCGTTGATACTTCCCTGTTTCTCTTTCCAGTACATGTATGGCCCGTAGTTATAATCGTCAAACAGATTGCGGCCGCCCTGCTCTTCGCCTATCCAGGCATATTTGGCGGCGGCATTTTTAGCCTGCTGCTCATTGCACCATTCCTGGTTGTAGCCCAGGTTGCGGAAAGCCTTTTCGGTTTGGTCATAGATATGGCAACCCTCAAAAGGACGGGTCAAAACTTCAGAAAAATTATTCATTATCTTGTGTACCGCCAGGGTCTGAGCCTTACCGCCGTTTGGATCTTCCTCCCACCTCTTCTGATTATGCCTCTGCCACCAGTTGTTACGGTTATAGCGATGATAATTCAATGCCCAGTGCTGGTATTGAAGCAGCATTGGCTCCAGGTAACGAGCCACCCGGCCGGCAGCGCTGGAGTAATCATACAGAGACCGGTCGCGTTTATAACCCCACAACCAGTAGTACTCATCGTATTGGGTAAAGTAGTTGCCCACAATTTCATAACTGTCCAATCCGGCATCAAACGTGTTACAGAAGGGATCAACGCCGTTATAGTCATCTGAGCAAAACCGGTAGGGAACTTCAACCTGTTTAGGATCGTTTTTCACTTTGCTCCAGGCCACATCTTTCCGAGCCTGCATGGCTTGCAAGTTACCACCCCAGTAAGAGGGGATGCTGGTGTAGTGAACCCGGGTAAACTGATCCACCAATTTCTGGCTATTGTGGTGGTGTATGGAATCGGTGTGGTCAGTATCGCTCAGGTTGGGTATCATGGCGTCCTGGGTTAACTTCTGCTGGTTTGGAGGGTTTTGGAATACTTCCACTAACTGACCATAACCGAATTTTATGGCAGCATGATCGTATCTGCCAATACCGTGAAAATCAGCGTTAAACCGAGCCTGGTAATCCATGATTGAAGAGTACTTCATCTGGTCAATTTTGCCAGCCGCCTGTGCCGGAGTGGTGGGATCGCCGATTTTACCGTTAACGCCCCGCAGTTTCCAGAAATCGGGTTGAAAGTTTAGAGCATCGGTGCTGGCCGCGAAATTGTGGCGCAGACCCAAAGTGTGTCCCACTTCGTGAGCAGCCACTGCCCGGAATATTTCCGCCCTCAAAAGCCGGATAAACTCCTTGGTGACCGCCTCTTTAGATTTCTGGTCTGCTGCGTTTTTATACCGCTCTTTGAAATCATTGGCCAATCCTATAACCGCCGGATCCGCAAAATCAGACAGGTACATGTTGCGCTCCATAGCGTTTTTGTACAATTCGCGGGTTACAGACACATCGTTTATCATCTGGTGTACCCCCTGGATAGATCCCCAATTGGAGATAGAGGCCTGTTTTTTCATTTTCTGGTCGAACTCGTAGTCCACTCCCAATCCCGGAGTACGGAACAGGGAATTAAAAGGCAATGAAATCGATTCTTCCAACCCTGGATCCGCTTTTAAAATCCGGCGTAATCTCACCTGGCTATATAAAATATCGGTTTTGGGAAGATCCTTTTTCTCCCAATGATGGGACACTTTGGCAGAGACCAGATTTTTAACTATCTGGTCGATTTCGTGACGATTGAAGCCCTTGTTGTTTGCTGCGACCTCTTTGGCAATTTCGCTGCCCGAAGTCTGTTGAAAGCGGGTCTTGGTACCTGCCAAATACTCGATAATATCCAATGCATATCTGGCATAAGTATCTACTGCGCCTCCGTAAATATTAGCAGTGGCCGAAATAATTTCACCGGTTAATGGATCAAATGCTGAAGGACCGTAGCCCAATAGACCATAGTCAATGGGCTGATCCACCAAGTTAAGTATACTGTAACGTAAATCTCCTAAGTTTTTGATCTGATTCGGATCGCCACAGTATTCGGGATAGGTAGTAGACGCAATAGGATAATCGGCCGGTCCAACTGCTCCCAGGGCGGCTGCTTTTTCCATTTGGGTCTGATTGTTGAAGCAGAGATTCAAAACCGGACCCTGGTGTGCATTACCCAAACCTTTGACCGTGGCCACAAAGGCCTTGTTCCACTCGCCAAAAAACTGAAAAGCCGCCTCTACAAGTTTTTTGTCCATGAGAAAAGTATCGTTCAAATGGTAAACAATTGGTTTCACCTGGCGGTTACTGTAAGGGATCATAGCGCCGTTGTCATCCCTGGAGCGTTGCCAGAAATTGAAGCGCATGGCTCTATTGGTTACGCCGCTCCAGGTCATACCCCGCTCCTGGTTGTAATTAGCCCTCTCTGCTCTAAAAAAGCCAAATTTGTCCATCATCTGGTCATCGTATACCAGATCCTCATAGTCAGCTACCTTTTTGGGGTCGATTTTCAGCATAGAGGTGCGCACCTCCATGGGTTCCTCGTAACACTCATTGATACCCATTGCAACGTATAGCAAGCAGGCAGGATATTGCCAATAGGCTTCGGGAAACTCATCGCCATAAAGATCTTTCAAGTTGGGAGTAGCTAGAGAATAGTAGTTAACAAAATCGATAAAATTTTCAGCGAAAACGGGTTTGTCATTACGCTTGCTCAACTGGTCATCATTTTCCCCTCTATACGTATAGGCCGATATCTTGCGCTTTCTAGCCAGAGATGAAATAGTATCAAAGTCATTGGTAGAGACCGCTCCCCAGTCCACTCGCATATATTCCCGGTCATACCAATGGCGGTCGCTCATATTCTCGGTAATCACATTGGTTTTCTCGCCAGTGCCGGCATTGTAGGAACGCTTGATATCAACGTGGGATTTGATAGGATAAACTACCACTGCGCCGGGAAAATATTTGAAAGTTTTTGCCCCTTCACTGGTAATAACCGTTTCGTTAACATCCTCACGCTGACCGTAAATATCGTTTCCCTCTACTATCTCGTAGGTCCTGACCCCGATGAGTTGGTTCTCTTCAATCCGCCAACGGATTCTTTCCAGGTTGCTCTGGTCACCCACAAAGGAAAAAAATGAGCCGTGTTTGGCGCCCACGATGGTACGCTTTACATACCATTCACCCGTAAAAAACTTCTTGGGTACCAAATCGGGCTGCACTTTATCGATATCCTTCACATCCTGAGCACAACTTACAATGAACAGAGTCCAAAAAAACAACCAAAATTTTGCTGTCCGCTTTAACATCTATTTTCCTCCACAAATTTAAATTATTTTCAAAGTCCTTAAACTCAGTTTACATAGCCGTAAAACTTGTACAGGTAATGGTAATAATCCAGTAAAGCCAAAATCTCTCTCAGTTGGCTGCGATATTCAGTTTTCTGGGTAAAGGTACCGGCACTGTTGTACATGTTGACCAAACTCTGGGCTTTTTGCAGCATAGTATAGGAGATGGCAATTCGGCCATCGTGCCTGTGATGTGGTGCTACATAAATTTTACCGGTAAAAGGATCCTTGAACTCCATAGGATTTTTAAACTGGGCAGGATCAGGATTCCAATTCTCAAATTCATGACTATTTCCTTTTATATAAAGCGCCATGGAATCAATAAAACTCTGATCATACCCGGCGGCCAAATTGGCCAGACCGTAAAGACCGGCATAGAGTTTTAACGTCATATTAGTTATAGAGGGTTTTACCGGTTTACCGGTCATAAAAGAGGGACTGAACATATCAAGAGATGTGTAGTTCTGCTTTTGAGCATCCCAGGTGCCGGCAAAAATCTGATAGGTGTCGGTAATCAAACCGCCGAGAATATTGGTAACCAGTTTGGGATAGACGGTAAATACTCCCACTGCGGCTCCACCGGTGATTCCGGCTAACTCAGAAGAAAACTCACCACCGGCAAAATAAGCCCGGGAATTGGTCAGGGTCATCAAAGCATAGAGCTTGTCCCAAAAACTGCCGATCCACTTGGCCCGATATGCATAGAAATAGGTGTCGTCCATAAAACGGGTGAAGGGATAACGGCCGATGCCCAGGGGAATATCCACGGTCTGCTGGCCGGCGGTAGAGGTAAAGGGGGTAATTGGTTCAAAAACATTCTGGTTAAGAAAGTGCCCCCCCGGTGAAGGTGAAGCCATCGCTTTAGAAAAGTAGTTGACCGACTTCTGCAAACCTCTCATTAGCATGCCGCCCTGCATCTTGTCATATTCCCAATTCTGGGCTTGTCCCTGGGGCATTATCTGAGAAATATAGTTTTTGTACAAAGAGGCATAAAGGTTGGCGCTGCGCAAAAAGTCATAATAGCGGCCCAGACGATAGTAGTAGTAGGAATAGGAACCGAATTTACCAAAACTATAGCGGTCGCGCATAAAGGCATCAAAAATATAGTACTTATCCAGGCTATTAAGAGCGGTATCCACAATTGAGGAAGCATCAAATCCCTGGTCCCAGACGTTGCATCCCAAATTCCCCCGGAATTCGTCGCCACAGTAACGGAAAGGAACCTCGATCATCTCCCAGGCACCATAGGCATCATTGATAGAATCAGCATCCTTGTTTTTTAAAGTAGCTATCCGGTCGTTAATAATTTCCGGATCTTTAAAATATTGGGAGTACATTTTCTGCTGGTGAGCCTGGACATCATTCCAACGCAGGGTAAGTCGGTTTTTATCCAAAAAGTTCTTCCAGCCCTCGTTCCCGCCGAATATTTGCATATAGCTAAAGATATGGTACACAATACCAGCGGATCTCATGTTCATGGTATTGCGAGCCCAAGTGACCACGGGGAAAGCGGTTCTCTTGCCAAACACTTCCACCAATCCGCCGTAACCAAACTTGATGACCGCTCGGTCATATTTTCCGGCTCCATTAAAATCGCTGTTAAAACGGGCGCCGTAATCCATAATGCTGGAGTATTGATATTCGTAGATTTTAAGCCGTTTTTGTTGCTCAGTAACCGGGGCATCGGGATTAGTAAAATTTCCCTTGATATCGTACCATTTATCAAAAAAGTTATAGGCATCGGCACTAGCGCCAAAATTGTGGCGCAGTCCGACGGTATGACCAATTTCGTGTATAGTTACTCCCATATAGACTCTTTTTATCACTTCTTCACGCACCTGATCCGAGGACCAACCATTTTTCTTCTGCTTCTCCTGCATCTCCTTGGCCAGGCCATAAACCGTGTCATCGGTGAAGGTGATGTGGTAGACATTGTTTGCCATAAGCGTGTTTTGCCACTTACGATAGCGATCCAGTTCACCAAAATGGGCCCAACGGGCGGGTGACAAATTGGCCCGCTCCTGTTCATCCAGCATTTTGCCTCTATCCTCCTGCTGGCCGAACATAAAACGCACCTCTTCGTTGATCAAGCGATCTTCAATTGGAGTGCCTTTAATAGGTTCAAGACCCCGGGCCTTGGCATCGGGGCGCACCTGGGGAGCGGCCATAAGCAACTGGCGCATCTCATTTAGCGGATTACGCATCATTTTGTGCAGTTCGGCAATTTTTGGGTTAGAGAAGTGCTCACTGGGGTTGAAATGATTATGGATACAGGCGGCCTTCTCTTTTTGCTGAGTAAGGGCGGTTGAATTTCTCAAACGCATGGCCAAATCGTGGTCAATACCTGCCATGGGGTTTTTATGATCTTCCACTTCGGTAGCAGTTAAGGGGCTGGTGCTCTTCCCCTTGCTGGTAGCCACATCATCCCTGGTTACCTTGCCAGATATTAAATCTTCCGGCTTAATGTTGTTATTTAACAAATTGATGATATCCATGGCGTAAGAAGCGTAGGCTTCCAGGGAGGCGCCGTAAATATTGGCGGTGCCGGTAAAAATCTCGCCGGTTTCCGGGTCCTTGTCAGAGGGACCGTATCCCAGTGGTCCGGAATACATTGGAGAGCCCACCCAGTTGATCAAACTGTAGCGGATATCACCCACTTTTTTAACTTTATCCTTGTCAGGCAAATTCCGACAGATAGTATTCTGCCAATAGGCAGGTGCTTGGCCTTTGGCGTCCAGCACATCCTGCCATCGATTGGGGCAAACTGCAAAGAAAGCGGGCAGACGGTTTTTGATATCATCCACCTCTTTTTGGAAGTCGGCCAGTTGCTTATCTGAAAGAATTTTGAACTTGTCGTTGAGCATCACATCTTTTAAAAGTCCCTCCTTCTCTTCCAGGTATATCATCCAGGCGACCGTGTCCTTAAAAACTTTGTTCCAGTCTTGGCCTACCAAATAGGAGGTTTCCCAGAGGTATTGGGGCATATTGACACTGTTGTAAAATAATACCGGTTTATAAAACCCGCCCTCTATCCGTTGCCGAAAAGTAAGTTTGGTTCCATCAGGGTTTTTGGTCTTGGTCCATAGATTCCAGCGGTTGATAAAATATTTTTTACCGGATTCGGACATACCCCGCTGGCGGTGATAGGTTTTCCGCTCGCTAATAAAATAACCGTACTTATCCTGTAAATAGGGGTCGTAGTTCCAGGCTTCGTAAGTGTTTTCACACATTCCCTGCACACACTGGTAACTCTGGCCGCAACCCAGGTCATTCTCACACTCCAGAAAACATTCTCCACTCTCCGAGCCCTCTTGGTCCGCTACACAACGATAATTTTTAAAACCCAGGTAATCACAGCGGCCATCACCCTGGACTGGTTCACAAAACTGGCCTTGAAAAGTTGGCCCTGCCTTTTTAAAGGAGTGGCGCACCTGCCAGCGGGCTGAGGAACAGGTGGCATCGTGGTGATAATAGTAGGAGCAGCGATTTCCCTTGGGATTGATTCCGATCCAGCCGGTAAACTCAATATAGTCTTTGCTAAAGATAGGCTTACTCATATTTTGGTCTTCATTTGCCCGAATATAATTGGCCGTTCCATCCAGTTCAGCCGACATCATCATAATGCGCAGAGGTTTAGCCTTGTTAACCGACCAGTCGACCCGCATATATTTACGCTGATACCAGGGTTTCAAACTGCTGTCTTCAGTAATAACGTTGGACTGTTCCCCAGAGGTGGTGTTGAAGGCGCGGATAACATCAAAGTGTTTCTTGATAGGGAAAATAGCCACCGGGCTGCCAACATAGATCTCCACCCAACTGCCGTCAGGCCGGCGGAGACGGCGGCGCTGATATTGCTCTTCAGCATTTTTCACCAGGGAGTAGATATTGTACCCTATCAGGTATTTCTCCTGGATATCCCAGATAATCTTGGGGCTCAACCCTATTAGAGGCTGTTCGCCCACAAAGGTGAAACCAACCGAATAGGGGGCATAAATAGTGGTGGGACGATAGAACCACAACCCCTGGAAAATAGATTTTTCCACCCGGTCGGGACTGGTACGGTTGATGTCACCCATGTCGCCGGTACAGCCGCTCAAGACCACCGGGGTCAACAGGGCTGCCATCAACAGTAGTGAAATAATTAATTGAGGTAACTTTTCTCTGCGAAATTCTCTCATGAATCCCTCCAATATCTGAATTTTCCGCTAAAAATATTCTCTTCTTCCCTTACTTATCGGTATTAGTAAGTATAGGTGAGGTTGAGATATAAACTGGTAAGGTTGTCCGCTGTGGAAACAAAATCGAAAAAGGGAAAGCGTATCCCTGTATTGTCCCGATAATAAGGCGCCTGAGCCGTGGAAGCGCCAAAACTTAAAGATACATTATCGTAAGCAGCATAATTTAAATTCAGCCCGCCCATCATAATATCGGTCCGGCCAACGCTGTCTGCATCTTCTACACTGAACTCATCGATGGGTTTAGAATATTTAAAGGCATGGGCCAATCCAAAACTAATCGAAAAGGAAAATTTTTCCATAAAACCATAAGAGGCTGAAAACCGGTTGCTAAAACTAAAAGAACTATTGTTGTAGCGCTGAGGCTGGAAACGGTTAAGCACCAACTCCGGGTCATTCCACTCTAAAATAGGTGAAGGCGGAATATAATACTGGTTGGGCACCTGGGCGGCTGTCCAGCGATGAAAATTTTTCTTAAAAGAAAATGCGTAGGAACAATTTATCTCCCAGAATTTTCTAATCGCATTAACCCCGGCTGACAGGGCGAATAACAGCCCCTGATGACGGCTTTCTATGGATATGGGCAATTTAAGCCCGGCATTGCCTGAAAATGAAACCCCGCTCCAGGAATCCTGGTAAAATTTACCCCAACTGGCGCTCAAAGATACATCGCTGTATTTCAATTCTTTGGGATAGGTGGTGTGAGTAACATAGCTGTTGATTAAACTTTTATAAACCGAAAACCCCATTCCCACCGAAATATTTTTTTGCAAGCGGTAGGAACCGTTGACTCCCAGGGAGGTGACAAAGGTTCCGGTGTTGACATTGGGGGCAAAAACACCCATTCCCATTGAGTTGCCCAGAGAAAAACTCAGAGAATACGGGCGCTTATCCTTACTTTGATCCGGCATTGCTTCTGAACCGGCAACTACCTCCAGGGCAGGTTCCGCTTTTTTCTCAACTTCAATATCGGCTTTTTTCTCTGCAGCGGCAGGTTGCTGCCCATCTGATTTTACATCCTCGGCCAACTCTTTCTGTAAACTGGTTGGCGGGACTGCCTCCGGCTCGGTTTTTCCACCTTCAGCCGTTGTTTCGGCCCCTTTTTCATCTTTTTTTTCCTTATCTTCTCCCTCTTCCTCTTCCTCATCCTCCTCTTCTTCAGATTTGGACTTTTTCCCTTTTTTCTTATCTACCTTCTTGCCATCTTCTTTCTTATCGCTATCACTCTCCTCTTCCTGTTCACCCAGGTAGGAATCCCAGCCTCCGCCTTCTCCTGAATCAGTTTCGTCCGCTGTGGCCGCCGTTGCCGTCGTTGGCAAAGCATAATAACCCAGCACAAGGCAAAATGCCAATAATAACATTATATTAGATGATATTTTCAAGATAAACCTCCTGATATTATATTGACAATTTAAAAGCCGGGAAAAAACTTTAATCTCCATTATTACCAGATGGTTGTTTAATATCCAACTGGATCCCCTGACCATATCTACTGTAAAAATTGTAGCCCCAACACCATATAGTGTTGTCACTCCTGATACCACAGGTGTGGTTCCCACCCGAAGTAATCTGTTTCCATTGCTGCTGATTAACATTAATTGGCTTTGGCCTGGACCACTTGGTGCCGTCTCCGATTTGACCATACCGGTTCAATCCCCAGCACCAAAGGCGGTTATCCTTTTTAAGGCCACAAGTGTGATACTCTCCGGCACTGATCTCCCGCCAATCATACCCGCCAATAAAAACTGGCGTTTCCCGAACCTGCCCATTTTCCATGGTCCCATCGCCTACCTGACCATACCGGTTATCTCCCCAACACCATAAGCTATTATCCTTTTTAAGGCCGCATAAATGATTTTTTCCGGCGCTTACCTGCCGCCATTGGTTTCCATCAAAAGATTTGGGTAATTGGTTTTCTCCATTCTTCCAGCACCAAAGAATATTGTCCTTATGAATGGCGCAACTTTTTTCTTCCCCGGAGGAAACAAATTTCCATTGCCCTTGGCCAATTTTTATGGGCCATAAATTGTGACTATGACTCAGGTTTTTACCCTCCCAGCACCAAAGGCTGCTGTCTGATCTAATGCCGCAAGTGTGATTTTTACCTGAATCGATAACTTTCCACCTGTTGTCCCCCAATTGAACCGGGACCTCTTTTTGACTAAAGCCGCTCTCCTGGCTCAGGTTACTATTTTCCCAGCACCATAGGGTGCGGTCACTTTTGATACCACAGGTATGATTGTACCCCATGGAGATATCCAGCCATTTGTCGTTATCCATCTGAATGGTGGTGAAGATCTGGTCCTGATTCAAATACTTAAGGGAGGTATCTTCCTGCCAGCACCACAGGTAGTTATCACCCCTGATTCCGCAAGTGCTTACATGATTTGAAGATAATCTAATAAAGGTTTCGCTCTTTAAAAGTTGTTGGGCGGTTAAACATTTGCCTTCCCGGCAGATATTATCGCCGCCACAGTCATTATCTTTCTGGCAGCCTGGCTCCAGGCATATTCCCAACTCCCCTTCCACCGAGCAAACCTGTCCCCAGGGACAACTCTGATGGTTTTTACACACCTGAAATTTACAGAGGTTATTTTGGCAATTTTGACCGGCAGGGCAGTCGCTGTGCTCCCGGCATTTTTTTAGACTTGGGAGCAAATCCACTTTTTTCAAGTCTATTGGTGACAAATTGCTGCGGCAAATACATAGACCCCAGGTGGAGTTGGCAGTGCAGGATTTCCGGGAATTAGAGCCGTCAGGGCACAGGCAATGAGTCTCCTGACCGGCCAGACACTGTGGCTCTCCCTTAAAATTTCCCTCTTTCAGGGGAAGACCACAACTAACGAAAAGAGTTATATGTAATAGCAGCAATAGATACATTGCTGCTGGCCGAAAATGCAAAATCAGCGTCATTAAAAAAAGCCCCCTCAAAAATCAAAGACATTTATTTTAATATAATTGTCGCAAAATTACAATGTATAATTTAACCATGTTTTATTTAACCTTCAAGAATTACCAATATTTTCCAATTCCTACTGCACCAATAAACTGGAGTGGTGTTTTACGTTCCGAATCCGGCTGATCTCCCTCCACCCGTAAATTTATAACCCGGGCTGATCCTTCCAGCCCCAGGAAAAAGCCGGCCGGCAATTGGCGCTCTCCCCGTAACATCACTTCCAAAACCGGAACCAGTGACCATCTACCGGGATTATCGCCATTGGACTCAAATTTTTGATCCAGATAACTGGCTCCTACCCGGGCTCCAGTGGATAAGGAAAAATGGTTAAAATCAAAAACCTTCCTGATGCCGGCTAATAAGCCGTATTCCTTGAGCATCCCTTTCAAACCCAAATTTTCAGTTTGATGATAGGAAAAGCGGCCCAATATCTCCAAGGTCAACAGCCGGGTGTTTATTGAGAATCCCAGGGCCTGGTTCCAAATAGAGCGGTACCCTTCCAGCAAAGAAGGCGCCATTCCTCCCCATAGAGATAGGGAATAAACTCTGGTAGCAACTCCTCCCTTGCGAACCAACTGTGCATACTCGATTCTGTTTAAATTATCGGTATTTAACTCCGTGGTACTATTGGCCTGCAACTCAATTTTACCTTCATAAAAACGCTCCAGAGTTCGATGACGGACAAAATATTTACCCGCCGGAATATAGACGGTCCGGTTCTCCGCAGCAATATTGGCCTCCAACTCTAAAACGCCCTCTAAACTGTTGCGGTAAAAAAAATACTGCCCTCTCTTTGACAGGCTAAGAGCACTCAACTCTTCCCTGGTATGAAGACGAGTTAAAATCAAGTCTTTTTTCCCCTTTAGTTCATATAAATAGGTTGGGTGCTGCACACCGGACAAGGTAGAGATAGTGCTGGCCACGGTGCGCTTGGCAGTATACCGGTAAGCCTCGTTTAAGGTTACTACCCGGTCGCCATCCACATCAGCCACCCCTTTTAAGCCAGCAATAAAATGGTGAGTAAAAAAGGAACCTCTAATTTGATCCGACTCCAGAGAGTTTTCACCGGCGGTAGCAGAGGAAAGTATGGCAAAGCCCTCGGGGATAGCGATATTTTTGGTAGGTAGGGCAAAAGGCTGTTCCAGGCGGGTACCTTTTACACGGGTGGCATGGCCCGATTGGCAGGCATCAATCACCAGAAGCCGCGCCCGGGCGTGAGAACTGGCGGTCCAATTACGCAACTCCTCCCAGGGAAGCAAGGTGCCACCCAGGTGGAGCGAGATGCTATCTGCATGCCCCGAATAATAAACAAACAGAAAACTGTCGCCAACAGCACTTGACTCGGAGCGGATCCGGGCGTTCAATTTGGCTAGCAGACCTCTTAATTTATTGGCGCTGGGATTTTTACTGACAATGATATTTTCAATAGAAAAACCTCCCAGGTTGATTAAGACATCGGCCATCCTCTCTGCATCCTGACCAGCGTAGAGAAGTGGCACCTGGCCGGGACTACTTCCCCGGTTGGCTCCTACCAGCAAGGCATACCGAGAGTCAGCCGCCGCCTCAGACAAACCTGCTAGTAACACCAGAAGAAAGATAAAATTTTTAAATACCCGGTATTTCATAAAACCCAAAAAAAAATAAATATTAACCTCTTGCCTGCCGCAGCCTCTGAAGGGCTGTGTCCAGGTGAGGACAGAGTGATTATTGACTTGAATTTGATAGTCTTAAATTAAAAACCTGCTGGCTGCACTTTGATTTGTCAATTATTTGCTCAGATTGAAGCCCAGATTGACCAGAACATTCAAGAACCTTTATTTTAGTAATCTCCTCGCCGGTAATTTTAATGCCCATAGGCAACCAACCATCCAGCGGAACTTTTCCTTGATAATATAACTCCCATATCCCCTTCTCCTGCCCGTATATCTCCAACCAATTGTCCTGGCGCCCCTGGTAATGGAGGCGCAGTCTGTCGCCTACCGAAAGGGCGGAGACCTGCTCCAAAGGGACCCGGTTATGAGTTAATTGCTCTCCCCTTAATACTGATACGGTCAACCCCTCACTTCCCTTGATCCTGGTCAAAGGTTGGTTGACATCTACCCCCATATCCTTAACTATGAAAGAAATAACTAACACTAGACAAACCGTCAAAGAGACGGTCAGGCCTGGAAAGAATAGCCGGCTGCCAAAAAATAGCCGCCAACCCGCTTTGGTTCTCTGTTCATCTTTTTCTATTTCTGCCATCAGTTGTTCGGGCAGTCTCTGGTAGCGAGCCGCATCTACCTGTTCCTGTTCGGCCCGCAACAAATCCCTGCACCTGGGACACTGGTCTAAATGCTCCTGCGCAGATTGTATAGACCTCTCTTTTAGCGCTCCCAGAGCCAATTGCGATATCGTCCAATAAGAAAGACACTGCAGGTCCGCTTTTTCCTGCCTAAAAATCTCATTTGTCATCTTTGACTACCTTATAAATTCAAACCGATTTAAATTTAACCCAACAATTTACGCGCCCGGGTTCTAAATTCTTCTAAAAGCCGGCTGACTTTGCGGCGATGCAAAGAGAGCAAATCACTTATCTCTCGCTGGTTCATACCGTGAATATAATAATAGGCGGCTATTTGAGCCTCCAATTCGCCCACCTGGGACAACACCTTGCGTAACGCTATCTGGTCCTCAATGGAAACGGTAACATCAATACTTTCGCTAACCATTTGTTGCAAAAGCAAATCTCGTCTTTTACTGTTTCGCAACTGGTTCAGAGCCAGGTTGGTGGCCACCCGAAATAAAAATCCGGCGATATGGTCAATTTTTTTCTGCTTCCTGGTATATTGAATATATTTAATAAAAGTTTCCTGGGCCACATCTTCCGCTGCTGAAGAATTTTTTAAAATTCTTTCGGCAGCCTTGCGAACCATGGTGATATGCAGCCGGTAAATACTATTTAGATCGCTCTGCAAAAAAATATCCTTTTGGTTCTAGTTATAAAGACGCCTGGCAGGCAAAGTTTGGACAAAAAATTTGACAGGTAAGTGTTTTCGGCTTAGAACCTTTGGTGGTGTTAATTGAGTGTCCCCTTTTAGATCCTTTTAGGATTTAGAAGGGGAACACTAAACTATCTTAAACTCTATCTGCCAATTTTTCTCGTCTTTACTGTACAAAACTGCCAAATAGTTTACCACTTCTAATGAGGGTTGGTGCTCTTTTACTAAATCTGCCGCCCGCTTGAGGTCTTCTGTCAACACCCTAATCTCCTCTTCGAAACTGGAAAAAGCGTTGCTGCCTCCATAGGCGCCGCAATCGGTGTGATTGACCAGGATCACCTTTTTGATCTGATGCAACTGCTTTGAAAGTTCCACCTGGTCCAGGATAACTTGCCTGGTTTCCGGGACTAAAAGCGGTTTTACCGCCCCGGCCTGAGAAACCAAATCAAAAGAAAGGATATTGGCGGCAGCCGGCAAATTATTTACCAGACTTTTTTGAAGCCTGAAATCCATACAATTAATCACTAAAGCATCACATTTATGGGACATATAACACCTCTCTGTCATTTCCTCTGTAAGCGGGTGAGACGACGCTTGGCTCTTTTTATCTTGTATAACTGGGATTTTCTTTTTTCGCCCTGGGTTTGGACAATATATTGCTGGTAGTGAAAAATCGCTTTTTTCCGGGCCTGTTTTCGCTGTTTTTTTCCTTTGCCCTTATTGGCTATTCTTTCATAGTAGGAGCCCAGAAGTAAGTGGCCTTCACTAAGGTTGGGCTGAATCGAAAGGGCTTTGACTGCGTTTTTCTCCACCTCAATGTCACTCACCCGGTGGTATGATGACAGGTAGAGAGCAGAGGCCAGATTCAGATAGGCCAGGGCATAATTGGAATCAAAACTAAGCGCTTTTTTATACAGGATAACCTTTTTATGTGGATTTTGCTCCTGTAAGGCCAGGTGATAAAACTGGTATGCAGCCAAAGATTCGGTTTCGTGACAGGCCAGTATTTTTTTGGTAGCAGGATCGGTGGTACGGGCCAGGGCACTACTGGTTTGGAAAATAATTTTATCCTGAAGAGAAAACAGAGTTTTGAACTCTGCCTGCTGAGAAAGACCGCTGCCCTTGAGGATTATCGCTTTCTGTACATCCACCAGGCGGGTGTTAACCTGCATTTTGGCCCCTTCGCCCTGCCCCATCACCAAAAAACTACCCAGCATCAGGATATCCACTCCCGCCCATTTTCCCGGCTCAATGCTCTTTTCAGTAAGGCCCAATTGAGATATCTCCATCTCTTTGAGCAGTTTTCTCATTTGACTGCGCTCCACCAAATTAAAACTTTTTACTTGGCTCAGGCGGGTGCTAATAGTTTCGCTAAAAGCGGCACTCAACCAGTCATAATTGGGATTTTGGCTGATATTTTTAAAGGGAGCCACCGCCAAACCAACCACTGCCGGCTGCTGGCCGGCAGTGTCCGCTATACCTTTTAATGGTACTAAGAGCACCAGCATGGCTATAAACAGCATAATCAATAATTTATGCCCATTGACTGGTATTAATCTCTCCATAACTAAATAAAGTCATACACAAAATGAACCATCATCGTTAAGTCCCAACCGGTGGGTCCTATCTCCGGAATGCTCAAGTTGGCGCTAGCCTCCCCCTTCAGGTCGATTTGCTCGGAAACAAAATAGGTGGCAACACCCTGCAAACTGTTAGTCAGATCGGTGGTGGGTTTCAAATTCAGACCAAACTGATCGGTTACCCCAACGGCGAATTTTTCGTTAACCAGATAGGTCAGTTCGTTGTTAGATGCGAAGGAGATTACTTTGGCCCCGGTAAAGCCCATATAAAAGGTGTTTAACTGGACAAACTGGATTTTATCACTAATCGGTTTATACCAGCGCATCATACCCGACATACTCATCTGGTTGCTCTCTCCCTCATTAGCGGTTATTAGGTCCAACTCAGTATAGCCTCTCAACTCCAAACCATCCAAACGCTCTTTAAAAGAGTCCTCGATAATCTGGACTATCTCAAAGGCCTGATCTATACCCAACTCCCGTCCATCCACCAACATGTTAAAGCGCTTCAACAGGGAGGCGATGCGCCGGGTCAATTGCTGAGGATTGGCTGAGGTGTCGAAAATGGCGGTGAGGGCTCTTTTCATCTTTATACTAAACTTTCGTTTGAGCAGCCCGGCATCCATCATAAAGGTCTCCACCGCCTCCATCTTTTTCTTGGAAGCAATGTTGTAGATACGACCATAACCGGCTCCACCCAGAGCTCTTGAGCCGGGGCGGTCATGAAGTTGGTAATTAAACTTGAATTTTCCGCCGCCAAAAACAAACGTATCACCTTTGAGATAGCGCTTGTAGACACCAGTAGCAAAGGAGTCATCGGAGTTGTATTCATCCTGGAGGGAGAAAGAAAACTTATTATCGGCGCGGTTAGAATCGGAATTGAGGAAAACGCTACCCATAAATTCATAACCAAACTTTTCAGTGTCATTTCGATGGATATACTTTACTCCCAGGTTACCATTATAGGTAGCATCCTGGTCTTTGACCTTACCAGCCTTGAATTTGACTTCAAAATCCATATCTTGAAAAAAGGTGGTGCCGGCCATGCTGGCTTCCAAATATTTATCTATTTTGGCGGTAAAATCATCGCTGCGGCCATGCCACTCCACAAAAAGCACATTATCCAGACTTAATCTCAATCCCTTAATGCGTCCGGCCCGGATATCTTTTTCATCAGCTGCGGTTTTGGCCACCACCAGACAGTTATCGTCCAACCTCAGGATGCGGCCTCGGATGGTATCGCCGTTGAGCATCTCAATGGTTTCGCCAGCCTGGGATTCTCCCCCAGTTGGCGGGGCCGCCTCATCTTTTTCCTCCTCTTTGGCCGGAGCTGGTTCGGCTGCCGGGGTCTCAGTTTCAGCAGGTTTTGGTTCCAAAGTTCCTTTTTTCCCTTCTTCCTTTTCCCCTTTCTCTACCGCGGGTTTCCCCTTTTCACTGGTAGCCTCACTCTTTTTCTCCTGGGCCCCAAGAGCCAATGAGAAAAATAATATCACTATAAATACCAAGCAGTTTTTAAGATGGCTGTTCATAACTCTTCCTCCATTTGGGGGCAAATCAGTATTGAGCGCTCAATGACCTTTACCCATAATTATTAATTGGAGTTTAGGATATAAAATTTTTCTATTTATTTCAAGAGTCTTGATCAAAGTAATAAAACGTAATAAAATAAAAAATTATTTGTCAACCCGGTATTGAAATCTCGGGAATTCTTTTCGTTCTTAATAACTTTAGACAATTTCAACTGTCGTTTTCTTAAAGGAGTACTACCATGTTTGAAACATCCAGTGTATTTAAACGAGCCGAGCAGCATGGTGCCATTATTTCGGATCGAGCCTATAATCTTGCCATTGGCCTTACCCTGGCCTGGGGATTTGGGGTCAATTATCTAATTGTCACCAATGTTCCGGTCGAGTCGATTCAAGCCATTCCATTTTTTGTCTTGATCATCGGCTATATTGTCTCCTGTTTTGCCGGCATCGCCATCTATTCCAAGTCGGACAATCCGGCTATCTCCTTTTTTGGTTACAATCTGATAGTAGTACCCATGGGTATAGTAATAACCCCCCTGGTCCACTCCTTTGCCCCGGAGGTGGTTAAAAACGCAGTAATGGCCACCGGTGCGGTTACCGTGATTATGATGTGCCTGTCCACCATGTATCCAGCCTTTTTCAAACGGATAGCCGGCACTTTGTTTGTGGCTCTTATTGCCACTATCATCGTAGAATTAATAATGACTTTTATATTTAGAGCCAGAGTGGGTATCTTTGACTGGATTATCGCCGCTATTTTTTGCGGCTATATCGGTTATGATTGGGCCCGCGCCAATTCAATCCCCAAAACCCTGGACAATGCTGTGGATTCCGCTGCCTCTCTGTATGTGGATATCATCAACCTGTTTATCAGAATCTTGGCTATTTTAGGCGGCAACCGAGACTAGTACACTAACAGATCCCGGTCTAGCATCATCTACATTTGCCACCTGACAACACAATAAAATTTTTTTGAGGCAACCAACATGAGCAATATAAATATTAAAGATATAGAAGAGATCGTCAAAACTCAAAACCAATGGCGCCGTAAGGAGTGTATTAACCTGATTGCCAGCGAAAATACTCAAAGCGAGCAGGTGATGAAGATTCAGTGTAACGATTTTATGAGCCGTTATGCTGAGGGACACCCGGGCCAGAGGTATTACCAGGGTACCAAGTATATAGACCAAATAGAATCTAAGGCCACCCAGGAGTTGAAACAACTTATGGATTGCCGCCAGGCTGATGTCAGGCCTATCAGCGGAAACGCCGCTAACATAGGAATTTTTCTCACCTTTTTGACCGGAGGTCAGCCGGTAATTGCCAATTCTACTGCTGCCGGCGGCCATATCAGCCATAACCGTATCGGCGGCTTGGGCCGTCGTATCCAGTTGCCCGGCCAGAAATTGGCCAAAATACCTCTCCACTTTTTCCCCCTCACCCAGGATGGATATCACACTGATGTGGAAAAGAGTGTTGACCTGATCAGAGAAGTAAAACCAAAATTGATAGTGCTGGGACGCAGCCTGTTTCTATTTCCAGAACCGGTGTCCGAGTTGGCTCAAATTTGCAGTGAAATGAAAATCCCCATTCTTTATGACGCTGCTCATGTGTTTGGCCTGATTGCCGGCGGCCAGTTCCAAAATCCGCTCAAAGAGGGGGCCACCATTATGGCGGCCAGCACTCACAAGACTTTTCCCGGACCTCAACGGGGCGTGGTGGTGAGTGATGTAAAAGATGGAAGTAAATACTGGAAAAAAGTTGATCGGGGAATTTTCCCCGGCTCCTCCAGCAACCATCACCTATTTTCCCTGCCAGCGCTTTTAGTGGCGATCAGGGAATTTCAGGCCCATGGTAAAGCCTACGCCGCCCAGATAGTGGCCAATGCTCAGGCCTTAGGCAAGGCTCTGGATGAGCAAGGATTTAACGTTGAGGCCAAAGAGTTTGGTTATACTGCCAGTCATCAAGTGGCGGTGGATGTTTCCTCTCAGGGCGGCGGCAACCAGGTAGCCCAATTACTGGAGAAGAACAATATTATCCTCAATGCCAACATGCTATACGGCGACAAAGATGCCAGAGAGCCCAGAGGCCTCAGGATTGGCGTTTCTGAAATGACCCGGTTTGGAGCAAAAGAAGAGCAGATGGGACATATAGCCCGTTTAATCAAAGAGGCGGTGGATAGTAAAGATGTGAGAGGAGAAGTGAGTAAATTCCGGCAAAATCACCAGGAGATGTTGTATTGTTGAGATAACTATCAGGAAAAACTTTCGGCAAATCAGCGGCTAAATTCGATAAAAATTCTTTTGGTTGCTATATTTTCCCAGCTTCTTTCATCTTTTTGTATTGCTCTTTGGGAATCAATTTTCCCTTGAAATGATCAATAAATAAAACCCCGTTCAGATGGTCTATTTCGTGCTGGAAAATACGGGCCACAAACCCTTCCACTCTTTCAGTCGCCCTGGTGCCATCCTTTTTTTGGTAAGAAAAAGTAATGTCCCGTGAACGCTCAACCTGGCCGAACCCCGCTGGTATTGAGAGGCAACCCTCCCATCCCATCACCTTTTGGGGAGAAAAATGTTCAATTTTAGGATTAAGGTAGACCTCAAACTGAACCGGCTCCAGGTCTAACCTTTTTACCAGAATAAGACGCTTGTTAATACCCACCTGGGGCGCTGCGATTCCCACCCCTTTTTGTAAAACCACCGTGGCTTTCATTCTATTTATCAAATGAAATAGAGCGGGATCATTGATCTGCAAAGGAAGGCTGCTGGTGCGCAAAAATCTGTTGCCAGCGGGACTATCGTTGAGCACCAGGGACAGGGCTTGTTCTTCATCCCTGACCGTAATCAGGTATCTTTCGCTGGGAGAAAATAGAGCTTCTTCTCCTGTTTTTTTTAGGCTGTTCTTTTGGATTGCACATTGAATGAAAAAAGTTACCAGGAGCACGCTCCCCAGTAAGCATATAGCTAGGTATTTTATCCGATATAAAATATTTTTAAAATACATCCTCCACCTCTGGCAGTAAACTCTCGAACGAGATCTATTTTTGAGCGAACCCTTAGGGCTTCCTTAATATATCAGTTCTTTTCTTGGACGAAAAGCTCCGTTGACAAATTTTATTATAACTGATATATAAACATACAACTTTTTTTGAGGGTTAAAAAAAAAAATCAGATGATATCCGAAATTATTCAACGCCAAAAAGATTACCTGTTAAAGAGTTTATGGAACCTGGTGATAGAAATATTTCCCGCCGAGAGCCATACTTTTTTAGATGGAAAAAAAGACAGATTTCAAAATCCCCTGGGCAGCAATATAGACTCCAGTCTGACCAAATTAGTTAATTTACTGGGCAATGAAAACTCTGATGATGGCTTCAAAAGCCATTCCGACCAAGAGAAACAAACCGATGCTTTGGCTTTGGATAGTATCATCCGCATCATGGCAGTCCAGGATATACCTCCCTCTAAAGGGCTATCCTTTCTTTTCCAAATAAAACCTATACTCCAGGAGATGGTGGCTGAGGAAGGGAAAAACTTGACCGATAAAGAAAAACAAACCCTGAAACAAGAATTGCAGAGCCTGGATAATAAAATTGATCAACTGGCATTAAAGGCCTTTGACCAGTTTTGCCTTTGCCGGGAAAAAATATACCAAATACAGATTTCGGAGATTAAAAAACGATCCTACAAGTTGTGGGAGCGGATAAGTTGTTCCTAAACTCCCCATTGGCGCAAAGACAATTGCCAAATCCTATGCCAATTGTGAGTTTTAAGTTTTAATTGGGAAAAGGAGTATCAATGAAA
>CAZTWC010000031.1:9542-21661 GCA_964617105.1 uncultured Myxococcia bacterium | reverse complement strand
CCTGTTGGTAATAGACTATTCCCAGGTTGGCGTGAACTCCAGGAAAGGATGGATTTTTTTGCACCACCTTAAGATAATATTTTTCTGCCAGTTTAAATTCTTCCCGGGTAAAATAGATATTGGCCAGCATAAAACAAATTTCGCTCTTTTCCTTATGCTCCTGAAAGAGGCTCTTGAGCAAATATTTTTCCGCTCGAGGATATTTATTTAGCCTGTATAGTAAGATGCCAATTTTTTTATCCAGTTGGGTATTTTGCTCAACTCTGGTTGCTTCTAAAAAATGGTCCAACGCCGACTGCGGATGGCTTTCAAAAAGGAGAAGGCCCAGGTTCAAAAGGGCCTGGTAATGTCTCTTTTGGTCTACAATAGCCTGCAGTTGCTTTATAGCCTTTTGGGTTTGGCCCAATTTGTGATTTATTATGGCCAGGTTTACCTTAGCGTCATAATCATCGGGATATTTGTCCAGGTAGGCATTATGATGTTTTTTGGCAGATTTAAGTTCCCCGGTTTTTAGCAGGCAAAGAGCTAACCCAAACTCCAGGTTTTGATTTTTTAAACCGTGTTTATAGGCTGTTTGAAAATTGGGCAATGCCTGCCGGCAATCGCCTTTTTGCAAATACACTTGAGCTAACTTTGCTCTCAACAGCGGCCAGTCTTTTTTTTTCAACAATTTTTGCAACCTGTCAATGGCTGTCTTAAAATCTTCTTTGACTATCAGATTGTCCACCGAAGCCAATTGTTCCTGGGTATTATTCTGGCCAAAAGCCATTCTCGAGATGAAACACTGCAATATGAAAAACCATAAAACTGTCAGCCGCATCTATCACCTCAGTGTAATCTTTTCATTTTATCTATTGCTTTTTTAGCCCAAATTCCACTGCTATCAAACTCTATAACCTGTTTGAAATTTTTAATGGCTTTTTGCTTTTTGCCTTCAGCCGCCAGGGCTAAACCCAAACCGTAATAGCCTCGAGGGTCTATACTATCGGCCTCAATGGCCCGGCCATAACTTCCCGCTGCCTTACACCATTTTTTCAATTTGTAGTGGCAACTGCCCATCTCCAGGTAGCAATCCAGGGCTTTAATTCCTTGCTTCAAAGCCTGGTTGAAATGTGGTAAGGCCAGATTACACTTTCCCCACCTGGCATAAACCCTGGCTAAGGCGAACAAGAGTTCCGGTTTATCAGGAAAAGTAGATTTTGCCTTTTGCAGCACCGAAACCGCCTTAGCATAATCCGCTTTGGCCTGAAAGGCAACCGCTAGATTGAAATGGGTCTCAAACAGGCGGTCATCCAGGGAGATCGCTCGTTTAAGAACTGATATTGCCCGAATAAAATTTTTCATCTCGGTGCAGGCTTTACCCAGGTTGCTCCAGGCGTGCGCAAAGCCTGGTTCGCTCTTAATCGCTTGTTCAAATTCCTTGACTGCGTTTTGCCACCGTTTTTTACCCATTAATATAAGTCCAAGCAGATTATGTGCCCTGGCGTGATTGCTGTTGATACTTATCACTTTCCGGCAATGTTGTTCTGCCCTGTTGTTATTGTTTTGCATAAAGAAAATCCAGGCCAGATTGTAGCGATAATCAGCATTGGTATCATCGAGGTTCACCGCTTTTTTGATTGAATTTCGTCCATTTTCTTTGTTTCCCAGTTGGTAGAGGGCAAAACCCAGGTCGTTGTAGGCTTTGGCATCATTGGGATTACCTTCAAGCCTTTTTTGCATCTGCTCTTTTATCTGCTCCAAACGATCTGCGCTGATTTTGCTGTTATCTCCCAATTGCTTTCCTTGGGCCAGGGCAAATACACTAATCCCTTGACAGCAAAGGATAAAAATAGCCATTCCTATAAATATTTTTACCAACAAAATAGAAATAATATTCTTCATATTCTTCTCCTGAAAATAATATTACTGTTCCATTATACCCAATAATGCCCAATGGCTTAAGAAGAGTAAAGAATAAAATCTAATAGTAAACTCTCTTAGTTTGGCACTTATTATCCTGGTTACAGGCTATTACCTTGACCCAGTTTT
Source organism: uncultured Myxococcia bacterium (assembly GCA_964617105.1). Taxonomy (GTDB): domain Bacteria; phylum CAZTWC01; class CAZTWC01; order CAZTWC01; family CAZTWC01; genus CAZTWC01. The sequence continues at coordinate 19,630 of CAZTWC010000031.1, read as the reverse complement.
TATCCGGTTGAAATTTCTCTGGTATTTCCGCTTCCAGGCGATATTGCTTTGGCAATGAATTGTCCTCTGGAGAATAATACAGGCAATCCATTTTTTTTTCACCGATAAACAGGCAGGCGTCCTTCAGTCCAGTTTCATCTTCAACATAGGCAATCACCCTTTTGTTATCTATGGATATATTTTTTACATCCTCTTCCCCGGGAAACTCCAGCCTGATTAACGGCTTCTGGAAGGAGTAGGTATGGCTGGACTTCACCCGGGCATAAAAGGTGGACTCCCCCACCAAACACAGATTCTGGTCATAGATTTTCAAGGTTATGGGTTCTCTGCTTTCAGCCCTGGTAGGAATATACATTGGCCAGGTCACGCTCTTATTCTGGCCCTTTTTTAGTGCACCCACCAATATCTCCCGCGAGTTCAACCAGGGATTGTTGGATTTTGTCAATACAATCAACTTATTCAAGGTTTTTCCACGGTTAAAGATAGTAAAATTACCCTGGCAGCATTGGCCGCTTTTAACCACTACATATCTCTTTTGTTTTATCAGAGCCTCTTTTCCCAGGCAGCCTTTGTCTTTGCTGTTACTACGCCAATCTATTTCCCTTTTAGCCAACAACTTCTTTAATTTTTCCTCCTGCTCTTTCTCTATCTTATCCACTGCTTTGACAGTTCCCTGTAAAAGTGGGACGATTTTGTTTCTATTACCATACTGTGAAGGCCAAGTATTCTGGCCGCTGCTTTGGGTTTGAGTAATTTGGAGCAATATATTCTGGGCCACCTCTACTTCAAAGTCTGCGGCCAATCTGTCTTGCAGATTCTTCTTCCTGGTCTCCTGAAACATTTTAGTAGTGCCGGATATTTTTACTACCCTTAATAGCGGTGCATCTTTCTTCTCTTCAGCAATAGCCCAATGATCAAAAGGGGTTGGAGAACTGTTCTCTTTTAACCGATCCGGCAGCATAGAGATTTCAATTCCCCTGATCATATCCACTTCTTTGATGGTTAAGTGGGGTGCAATACCGCGAGAGTGGATGAATCTCTTATCACCCACCCGGAACAGGGCGGTGGTAATTCGCAGGGCCAGGCCGTGGTTCAGGCGGAATATCTCTTGCACAGTCCCTTTGCCAAAACTATTGGTTCCCACCAAAATAGCCTGCCTGTTAACCTTTAGTGCTCCAGCCATAATTTCCGCCCCAGAAGCGGTGCCTTTATTAATCAACACCACCAGGGGTATATCTTTTCCCACTATTTTTCTATTTGCCGCTCTAAACATTTTCAAGTTGGCAGTAGAGATAGGGTTGCCTTTATAAGTGCTTACAATCACCCCCTCAGTTAAAAACATGTCAGTTACTCTAATTGCCTGAGAGAGCAACCCTCCTGAATTGTTGCGTAAATCAATGATAAGTCCTTTAATCTTTCCTCCATGTAGTTTAAGAAGGTGTTTTTTGACCTCTTTATCAGTGTTTCCTTCAAAACGTTTGATTTTAATATAGCCGATTTTATCTTCGGCCAGCCGGGTGGATTCTACATTTTTTAACTCAATTTTTTCTCTCTTAACCCGAAAATCACGCTCCTTGGTTCCATTGTCCCGTCCAATTCGTAATTTAACGTAAGTTCCCTCAGGTCCTCTAATCCGGGCTGAAGCCTCGTTAACCGACATATTAAGAGTAGATATTCCATTTACCTGATTAATAATATCACCTCCTTGCAATCCGGCCCGTTCAGCTGGTGAACCGGGAAAAGGGGATACAATAATCAACTGGTGGTTGCGGATACCAATCACCATTCCCACGCCATAATAGGAGCCTTTTAAGGATGTCCTGAAGTTCCTATAAGCCCCGGGGGTTAATGCAAAAGAGTATTGGTCATCTTTTAGCATTCCGTCTAAAAATAGTTTCTCCAGAAAAGGAGCCGCCAGGGAATAATCAACATTGGCCTGGATAAAGTCAAACAGTTCCCGACATAACTTCACGTATGACTCAATGGTGGTTTCAGAAGGTAACGCAAAAGAGAGAGCAGCGTGACGAGCAATAATTTCGCCGCCCTGATTTTTTCTGGTTATCACCAGTGGCAGTAATCCAGTCTGGAGATTTTCCAGTCCTTGCCAAAACATCTTCGGCAAAGTTCTCTCCTCCCTGAGGATATAGTGATTGTTTAAGTAACTCAAAGAAGTATAGATGTTGTTGGAATTGGCTAGTTGGTAGTTGGAAGAGTATTTGAATGCCTGACCAGGCTGCGGTAAAAAGAGTATAAGGCAGATCAAGAAAATAAATATGATTGTTCAACTCCCATTGATCAATTGACTGAATTTATCTAGTATCTCCGTATCCCACCATCCTTTTTTAGACTCAATATAGAGTATTTCAAAGGCGCGTTCGCTGGTCATCCCTTTCCGGTATGGGCGATCGGAGGTGAGGGCGTCATAAACATCCACAATGGACATAATTCTGGTAACCACAGAAATCTCTTCAGCCCTTAACTTATCGGGATAACCGGTGCCATCCAATTTTTCGTGATGGCCCCTGATAATTGCCAACAAGGCGCGATCCATGGAGCGCAATGGGCTACAGATTTGTTCGCCGATTACCGGGTGTTTCGTCATTTCGTCGCGTTCTTGATCGGTAAGCCGGCCCGGTTTGTTTAGAATCGAATCGCGAATACCGATTTTGCCTACATCATGGAGTATGCCACCACGGCGAAGGGCAAAAGTTTCCGCTTTGCTCAGATTTAACTCTCTGCCCAGGGAGACCGCAAAGTTACTTACTCTTTCAATGTGCCCCTCAGTATAACTGTCCTTGGCCTCAACCGCCTTGGCCAGGGAGAAAATAACACTCTCGGCGTCATCCAGCATTTTAACCAGCCGCCTCATCTTAATTAGTGATTTTACCCGGGCGATAAGTTCAAAGCGATTAAAGGGTTTGACCAGGTAGTCCTCAGCATTGACTTCAAATCCCTTAATCCGGTTGGAAAGATCATCAAGGGCGGTAAGTAAAATAACCGGGATAAACCTGGTTTCGGGGCGTTCCTTTAACCGTCTACAGGCCTCGTATCCGTCCATCTTCGGCATCATAATGTCCAAAATAATCAAGTCGGTTTGATTGGGGTCTATTTTTCTTAGAGCCTCTTCGCCGTCTTCTGCCTCGATTACTTGAAAATTTTCCATGGACAGCAGGTTGGATAAAAGTTCCAGGTTCTGGGGATTGTCATCGGCAACTACAATCTGGGCTTGAATGTTGTCATTTGCCATATATTATCCTTATTAATTTCTATAAAATATGTAGTGTTCACCCTGATTGACTAGAACTATTTTAGCCAAAATTTATATAATACTATGCCATTTTATATCTTACAACTATCTTTACTTCATTGAAGATTCAGTTATTCGTTGAGAGAATAGATTGAATTGTTTCAATTAACATTTTTTTCTTGAACGGTTTGGGCATGTGAACTTCACATCCTGCTGCCAGGCTCTTGCGCTCTTCTTCGTCCAGGGCATAGGCGGTCAAAGCTATAATCGGCGTTTTTTTGCCCCCTCTTTCGGCTTCAATTTCTCTGATTTTTTTGGTGGCTTCATATCCATCCATTATTGGCATCTGCATATCCATCAAAACCAGGTCAAAATTACCATCTTTAAATTTTTCCACTGCTTCTTGACCATTTTTTGCCACCTCTATCGAGCTGACAACCTTTTTTAAAAAAGCCAGGGCCAGAAGAACATTATCTTCAGAATCTTCTGCTAATAGGATTTTCGGCTTTGGTGGACTGCCATTTTTTGATGTTTTATCCACTCTATCCACCATATTTACAGAGGCTTGCATTGGCATAGAAAGGCTTTGAAATATTTTGTCCTGTAGTTCATCCAATTTTATAGGCTTGAGCAGATAGTCGGTATCATTACAATTGCTGATATTTTGGATTTGCTGTTTGGAAAAGTTGGAAGGTAGCATGATAATGGTCCGGGGCTTTTTATCCCCGGTATGCTCATTTAAGAACTGCAGAAAATTTTGGCAACCCGAACCGGTCAATTTGCTATCTATTAAGATTAAATCGAAACTGGATTTTTCCAGTAATGAATAACTGGCTTCGCAACTATGGCTTGTAGCCACTTTGGCGCCCCAGCCTAGTATTATTTCTGCCAGGTAATTACTGTTGGTTTGGTTCTCTTCTGCTAAGAGGATGTTTATCCCATTCAGGTTTAAATCAGCAATTTTGGTTGGCTTTTTTGTTTCTAACCGATCTAAGGGCAGGGTGAAATTGAAGATAGTACCTCCCGATTGAGGGCACGTTACTTCTATTTGTCCGTTCATCAGAAGGGTTAATTTTTGGGCTAAGGTCAAGCCCAGGCCTGCCCCCTGGTGCTGTTTGCTGGAAGAGATATCTCCTTGCGAAAACACTTGAAAAATATTTTGTAGTTTGTCAGGAGCAATACCCACTCCCGTGTCTCGCACCGAAAACATGAGCGATATATTTTTGGACCCGCTATTTTTACTACATTTTTTTACATCCAGGATTATTTCTCCATGGGTTGTGAATTTCACTGCATTGTCCAGCAGGTAAAGCAGAACTTGCCGTATTCGGAAAGGGTCGCCTTCCAGAAAGTGAGGAAGTCCTGATTCGATACGGCAGATCATCTCCAGACCTTTGCCATGAGCGCTAATCGCTGTGATATCAGACACTCTTTTAATCAAGTCACAAAGATCAAATACCTCTCTGGCAATGGCCAGTTGATTTTTCTCAATTTTGGTGAGATCGAAAATGCCCCTGATAATGTTCAGCAAATTTATTCCGGCTTTCTGAAAAGAGCGGACATAAATTTGCTGTGCCCGGTTCAATTCAGAATCCAATAACAAGTCCGCCATTCCTAAAATAACATTCAACGGGGTACGAATTTCGTGACTCATATTAGCCAGAAATTCACTTTTGGCCTGGCTGGCGATTGCGGTTTTGTTTTCGGCGTCTGACAATTCTCTTTGGTATTGAAGCAGAGCCAGCGAGTTTCTAATAGAGCCTTTTAACTCAATTTCACTAAATGGTTTACGGACAAAAGCGCTAACCCCTCTGGAAAAGCATTTTTCCACATCATCTTCATTGTCTCCATGACCGGTAAGGACAATAATGGCGTACGAATCCTGAGGATTATGATCAATATTTTCCAGGAATTTCATGCTGTTCATAACAGGCATTTTCAAGTCTAATATAATAATTTGTGGATTGATTTGCTTAAAAATCTCTAACCCCTCTTTCCCATTTGGGGCTGAGAAAATTTGATATCCTTCGTCCTCCAGGCAGAGTTTCAAGGCCATAATAACAATGGGTTCATCGTCGATAGTAAGAATTGTGGGCTGATCAATAGGCATAGGTTATATGATAAAAAAAAATGTATATTAGAGGTTGGCAACTTTTAAATTGAGATCAACTACCCGTTTAGCCAATCCCCTGGCTATCTTTAATACCAGTTGGGGCCGGTATTTCATCAGCAGTTTGAATTCACATCCTTTGATTACCGAAACCAGACAGGGAGTCTGGGCGATCATGCTGGCGGATCGTTTTTGACCGGTGAGAAAACTGATTTCTCCGAATACCTCTTTTGCTCCGACCTCACCCACTTTTTTGTCTTCAAAAAAGACATCCGCCACTCCGTTTATCATATCGTAGATATCTTCGGCCATACTTCCCTCTTCAATAATCACATCGCCGGGGGCGAAGTTTTGCATTGAGATACTGGGCTTAATATCTTCACTTATATAGAGGGCGGCTATTTGTTCGGTTAGATAAATTTGGGCGGCTGTATATTGTTCCCACTTTTTCCAGGCATCATTGCTTCTATAGAGATTTTTATAAAAGGTAGGTCCGTGATAAATATCTACCAGGGCGCCGAATTCATTGACCACTTGAACATTGTTCGAATAACCAAAAAATCTTTCCAAACCTACCAGATCCCCTTCCATGAAAAATCTCACCAGTTTGCCGCCGCAAAACAGTTTAAAAACACCGTCTTTGATATAGTAGATAGAGGTGTTGTCGTAGGTAAGAGGTTCTTCTTGAGCGTTAATAGTAGCATTAATTTTTTTTGGAGGGATAGCGTCTAAAACATCCCGAAGTAAACTTTTCATATTTTGGGCCAGATCGTCCAGTTCAGCTGGGGTATCGGTCAGGGTTAACATGGTTACTTAATTCCTTTCACGGTCCGGGGTCAGGTTGGGTTAGATTTAAGTTGGTTTTCGGTTGAATTTTACATGAACAGCGACTTATCTTCAAAAAATCTCATTTTGATAGTTTCAGTGACCCACTGAATTCGATCCTCTTCTAGTTTTAATATTTTGTTGGCTTCGGAGTTAAAAAGATTGATGTTTGGCTCTGGATACTTCAGGCCTATCCCTAATTTGTGGCAAAAACGGTCAGCCAGATTGACAATAGCCACTGTCCATTTCTCCATCAGGGTAAAATTGTTACTATAGGTGGCGACTGGGGAGTGGTGAAAGCGAACTACCTTTTGAATCACATCGGAAAAATTCCAAAATCTGGCTACAGCTGCGCCCAGTTCGGTATGGTTAAAACCAAATATATTTTCTTCCACGGTAATAGAATCGCCTTCGCGATCATTGTAGGCCCTGAAAACTTTCTGGTAGTCATCGGGGCATAATTTATAAAATATCACTTTGCCCAAATCGTGCATAAGACCTGCGATAAAGGTTTCATCAGTCTCGATCTCTTCAGTCTGCAAAGAGATTACCCGGGCAGAGATAGCAACTCCTACCGCATGATCCCAATTGGCCAGGGCAATTTCTCCAATCCGTCCATACATATCCAGAAGTGCTGCAGAGATAGCAATATCTTTCAGTTCTTTGAACCCCAACACCACTATGGCTCTGCGTAAGGTTTTAACTTCTCGTTCCAACCCATAAATTGCAGAGTTAGAAATCATCAGTATTTTGGCCATCAAGGCCTGGTCTGAATTTATGGCTTTTTCCAAATCGGTTATTTTCGACCTGGGATCATTAGTTAGCGCCATGATCTTTTGGGCCACCTGGGGTAGCATATCGAGTTTTTCAACTTTACCTAAAAGTTTGTCAATTTTCTGTTTGCGTTCCAGGTCTTCATCGAGAAAAAGATCAAAATCGTTAGAATCAGCAACTTTTCGCATTTTTTTACCCCAATCCGTCTATCTACAAGAGGCTTTTACTAATCGGTACCAACCAGATTTTTAGATGGAAAATCCAGGTTGAATTTTAAAGTTTCCTACAAAATCTTATTATTTTCTAAAAGGAATTTATTATATGTCTATTTCTGATTTTTTGTCAAATATAATTTGACAGTCCTGGACAGTGTCCGGACACTTCATTTAGCTTCTAACCTGCACAGTGAGTCATGCTGCGAAGGAGGTGGTTATATTAGTGAATGGCACATATATTGCTATAAAGGAACTGAGTATGGCTTATTCAATTAAACATTGGCCCCAAAATCTACGTCCCCGGGAACGGCTTTTGAAAAACGGGGCGGAATCATTGACTAATGCAGAACTTTTAGGCATTTTGTTGCGAAACGGCGGCAGTTACAAAATAGATGCTATTCAGTTGGCCAGAAATTTGATCTCCAATACAAAATCTCTGGCCAATTTGTCCCAGTCTAAATCATCCCAATTGCTAAAAATCAAAGGGATGGGACCGGCAAAAGTATGTTGTGTAAAAGCAGCCTTTGAATTGGCCCAACGCCTTGAAGAGGAAAAATATACTCCAGGGTTTTCATTTTGTAGCAGTTTACAGGTATATCGCCGTTTTCACCTTCGTTTTAAAGGGATGAAAAAAGAGCAAGTCTATCTTCTTCTTTTGGATAATAAAAACCGACTTATCAAAGAGGTGCTTTTGGCTGAGGGTGGGTACAATTATTGCCATGCATCAATACGGGAAATATTCGCCCTGGTTTTGGAGGAATCAGCCGTTGGAATGATAATTGTTCATAACCATCCTTCCGGCGATTCTTCACCTAGTTATCAGGATGATAGTTTTACTCAGCAGTTAAAAAAAGCGGCTGAAATATTTTCTAGCCGCTTTTTAGATCATATTATTGTGGGAAATGACTGCTATATCAGTTATCGTGATAGCGAGCGTCTATAACTGATACTATTTCGATAGCCTGGAATAGCAATTATATCGAAAGCATAGCGAGAATTTAGCGATTAATAAAAATCTTATCAATTTTTTCTTTCATGGTTTCAGCAGTAAAAGGCTTGACAATATAGTTATTGACTCCAGCCTGGACAGCTTCTACCACGTTCTCTTTTTGGGCTTCCGCAGTAACCATTAAAACCGGAATACCTTTTAATGCTTCATCGGCTCTCATGGTACGTAATAGCTCAATACCGGTCATTTTAGGCATATTCCAATCTAAAATAACAAAATCTACCGGTTCAGAACGGAGTTTGTCCAGTCCAGTAGTACCGTCATCCGCTTCTATTACATTTGTGAATCCCAATTGTTTGAGAATATTTTTGATAATTCTTCTCATGGTAGAGAAGTCATCTACAATCAATATTTTCATTTCTGGTGTAACTGGCACTGGTTAATCCCTTCCTTTCTCTATATTCAAGAAATAAAAGAAGTTGACTTGATCCCTTGATCGAAGTCAAGAGTCCTATCTAGTTAAGTATAATGAATTTAGAACATAAAAATACTATACCAACAGATTTAAAAAGTCAAGCAAAGAAATTATGATAATTAGTCATTGTCCTGAAAAATATTCAGCCTGGTTTTCAATCAGTTTTACTGGTTAATGCTAAGGCTTTTGGTGGCCTGTCCACTGGCCTGCTTATAATTGTCGAAAACTATCAGTCCGATAGTGTAACTGCCCCACTGATCTGCTTTAAATGTGGTGGACACCTTGTCAGTAGAGGCTAGATCCGATTTGCTTCCAAGCGGCTTTTTGATCATCTCCCACTTGTAGGTCAGGGGACTGCCCTCTCTATCAGAACTTTTACTTCCATCTAGCATTATATCTGTTGGAGTTTGCAGGTCATAACCGTAAATAACATCGTTGGGAACGGTTATGTTCGCCACTGGCGGCAAATTCACTTCTGATTGGGCTGAAACATTGATCAGATATGGATTTTCACTGAGATCCGGATCGTTGCTGGATATTTCCAGAGTAGCCATCTTGTTGGCAGTGGCATATTTACTTTCATATCTTACCATAAAATCTTTTGAATTCTGAGGAGCAATAGTATAGGGCAGGGAAGACTCCAGAGCAGGGATGCTGAATTCATCCGAAGAATTTTGTTGCAACTGCACTTTGTCGATGATCAGGTCCGCTCTGCCGCTATTGGAAATAGTAATGGCCAGTTCGGCACTTTTGCCGATATCAATTTTACCAAAAGCCAACACCGAAGGGGCGATATCAATGTCCGGAAATTGGCCTCCCGCCAATTTTATTTCCATTTTGGGATTGTCCGGGTCATCGCTTTCCACTGTCAATGTTCCCTTATCTTGGCCCGCTTTGACCGGTTTGTAATTTGCCGATAATTCCACTTCGCTTTGAGATTTAAGGGTAAAGGGGGCTGCCTGTGGAGAATTTACCTCAAAAACCTGATCTCCACCACCAGTGGTATTGGTTTTGATAGAATTTACCAGCAAATCACCCACCCCGATATTGCCTACCAATAGCCTGGCTGAAGCACTCTTATTAAGTGCAGTTTCCGGAAAAGTTATGGACAAATTGTTACACTCTTTGTTGCCGTCTTGAACAAAAACACAAATTTGAATTTTACCGGCCGGATTACCCGCCCAAATATTGATAGTCCATTGTTTATGCTGTTGATCATTGGTCTTAAATACTACAGTTCCGGTATCGGAGGTGGCAGTGGAAGGGGTGTACAAAAGACTGATCACGTTTTTTTCGTACCTGCGAAGAGAAAATGGAACCTGCACTTGCTCTTTAAAAGAGAAGGGATTATTGGAGCCTTGACTGTTTAAATCTACCTGGGTGATTACCAGGGTGCCGCTGCCCATATTTGATACCGATATTTTTGCTTCCACCTGGCCGGTCTGTTTAACATTGCCGAAATTTAACAGGATACAGTTATCGGTTCCATTTTC
>CAZTWC010000031.1:0-9532 GCA_964617105.1 uncultured Myxococcia bacterium | reverse complement strand
CCTCACTCTCTATACCCGGCGGTATACATATAACCCGTATCTTGGGAATAGCCTGCAATACCACAAGAGCATCGATGCTGACAGCATATTCAGGGTTGGCGGGATCATTACTTTCGATAAAAAGAGTAGTTCCGTATTTGCGCAAAGTTTCCGGAGCGTTGAATTTGATTTTAATAGTCACACTCTGCTGAGGTTCCAAGGTGGCAGGGATCTTATCCAGTTCCGCTGAAAAGTTACCGGCAAACTCTAAACGTTTGGAAGTTATTTCTAAGGTGGCTCCGCCTTGATTGCTAATTATCAAAGAGAGTTCAATCTCATCACCTTTGGTGACCTCTCCGAAATCAACCGACCTGGGATTAGTTGAGATGCGGGGATGGCCAGAGGTAATTTCTTCATCCTCGTCACAGGCTGACAATAAAAGAAAAAAGCACAATAAAAAGCTCAAGGCTATAAAACCAGCATAAAATTTGCTTTTCTTCATCTATAGTATCTCTCCATGTAAAAAATCCCCGCTTCCATACCGGAAACGGGGATCGAAATTTCGAATTGCCAAGGATTATTATCTTGAAGTTTTACCTTTTACCGTTTTTTTCTGCCTCTTCTGCGCCGCGGTTTTTTTTGGGATTTTTTCTTCTCAATCTCTTTTTCCGCCTCTTCAATCTTTTTTTCTTGCTCGGTTTTGGACTCCTCTTTCTCTTTTTTCAGTGCATCGATGATTTGTCTGTTTGCTTCTGCCTGTTTCTTATCCAGTTCCAACTGGTACAACAGGTTTTCTCTCATTAATTTGGCTACTTCATGGTCGGGATTATCTTTTAAAATCTTTTCAGTTTCGTGATAAGCATTCTCATACTCTTTCAATTTGCTATACACGATGGCAAGTTTTACCCTTCCTTTTAACATGTCTGGTTTTTGATCTACTGCTTTTTTCAATAACGATTTGGCTTCGTGTAATTTTGCAGCATTTTTTTTGGAGGAGCCATATTTTTGCAGGGTTACCGCACCCTTGACATAAAAGAGAATGCCAGCGCTGGGATCCAGAATATCGGCATTGTAATAAATATCATTAAGTTTTGAGTATTCCTCTTTTATCCGGTAATAATCGGCCATAGAGAGTTGAATGGTAAAATTCTCCGCTGCCAAACTCATCACCTCTTTAATCAGTTTGAATCCCTTCTCTTTTTCGGAACTGGCTTTCTTAAACTGTTCCTCAATCTCGGCGGCAAACTTTTTAACCTCTTCCTCCGGGAAAAGTTTTGGGTCCTGTTCCATAAGTTTGACCATGCGGTCATACTTTTTCTTCTTTTCAGAGGCAATCAATGACATATACTCACCTCTGGTGATAAAAACATTAGCCAGCATGGCTGTAGCATCTGGATAATTACCGCCCGCCACTTGGATGGCCTTTTGGTATTTTTCTTCAGCCACTTTAAATTCGGTTAGCGAGTCGCGGTAATAATGTTTTCGGGCTTCTTTAGACATATTAATTGCTTCTTCGGGAATCATGGAAGAAATATAGTAAGCAATTGACCCGCCTACAATCACCACAGCCATCACCGCCAAGATAATCATGGTCTTTTTTTTGCTGGCTCCTGGTTGGTAATCGAAATCGTCCATATCATCCAGTGGATTTTGTGGATTGCTACTTGTTTCAGCCATAGTTACCTCCGAACTAAAATATTATAATTTGTTTGTTTAATATCCATTACGGGAATTAACTTCATCGCAAATTCTCAGTCAGAGAGTTAACCTCTACCGAATAAAAATTATATCATTTTAAACCTATAATTATATAACAGTGATATTTGAAAAAATCAAGTTTTTACCACCTAAGCCGAAAAATAGTTAACAGGGGAGTTTTATTGCCTATTACATCAATAGATAGTATGATTTAGGTAAATGGAAGGAAAAATTCTACATCAACCTCTATGCAGCCGTGGATACTCACAAGCCATTGCTATAGTTAATACCTTGCAGCAAAACGGGTACAAAGGGTATTTAACCGGAGGATGCGTACGTGATATGATTTTGGGTCGGGCACCCAGAGACTACGATATTGCTACCGATGCCCATCCGAGTCAAGTGGAAGCGCTGTTTTCCCGCACTGTTATGGTGGGAGCGCAATTTGGGGTGGTAAAGGTGATCCTGTCTGACCAGCAAATGGAAGTAGCCACTTTCCGTTGTGACGGAATCTACCAGGACGGACGCCATCCAGAGTCTGTTACCTTTGTAGAGGAACGGCAGGACGCTTTGAGACGCGATTTTACTGTCAACGGCCTCTTTTTTGATCCCAGCGCCAACCGGGTTATTGATTATGTGGATGGTCAGGCAGATATTAAAAAAAGGATAATCAGAACCATTGGCAAACCAACAGAACGATTTCAGGAAGATTTTTTGCGAATGATGCGGGCTATCAGGTTTTCCTGGCAACTATCTTTTAAACTGGCTCCGGGAGTAGAAAAAAGTATTACTCAGTTAGCTCCCAATATAAGCAGGATTAGTTGGGAGCGTAAGCGGGATGAATTATTTAAAATTTTGAATTATGGTCGGGGACAGGGCTTACGACATTTGCAAAATACCGCGCTTCTAGAAAATATTCTACCGGAAGTTACCGCTTTAATCGGTATGCAGCAACCGCCTCAATTTCACCCGGAAGGAGATGTTTTTACTCATACTTGTAACACTCTCGATGCTTTGGATACCCGGGTGGCTGATGAACTTTTAGTGGCTGCTATGCTACACGATATTGGCAAACCGGCTACTGCAGAAAAAGATGGAGATCGGATAAGATTCAATCAACATGCAAAAGTAGGGGCGGAAATAGCGGAAAAAATATGCCAACGGTTCCGTTTGGCCAAATGGCAAACAAATTTGGTAAAACAAATGATACTCCAGCATATGCGTTTTATGGATGTTCAAAAAATGAAACTCAGCACCTTAAAACGGTTTTTAAAACAGGAGAATTTTTCTAAACACCTGGAGTTGCACCGGGCCGATTGTTTAGCTAGTCATAAAAAATTAGCCAATTATCGCTTTTGTCATCAGCAGTTGACCAGATTAAAAGAGGATGAGGAAAAACAGGAAGGAGAGCCAAAACCCCTGTTGAACGGCAGAGATTTAATCGCTATTGGTTTTAGTCCCGGACCTCTCTTTGCCACAATTTTAAGAGAGATGGAGGACGCTCAATTAGAAGGGGTGGTTTCCACAAAAAAGCAGGCTATGGATTTGGCTGTTCAAAAGTTTTGGTCATTTGACAAATAAATCAAATTAATGTTATTTATGTTTAAGTATATTTGTTTTTTTTGGTAATAAATTAACTAAAGTAAAAAATGATGAAAAAATCCCTCGATGATTGTCCCAAAATTACTATATTAATTTGGTTTTACAACCAGGTTATGGCGGAAACCATCCGGCAAGCACTAAGAGACAAATACGACACTCCCATTATTCAAAATTTGGACCGAGTACAGAGTATTGTCGCTGATGACCCCCCGGCTCTGATGATTGTGGAGGAGGAGCACTTAAGACGCACGGCCAGTGAGATTATCTCCCCCATGATTGACAATAAGGATATGCTGCGCTCCTTTAAAAAATACTTGTTGCAAAAAGGGATAGAGATCAAGCACGCTGATGAGATAGTTAACAGGGAAGAAACCTTCAAATACTCAAAAATCGACATCGAAAAACTGTTTAACTTCCACTGGCGCAAATTTATCATTGAAAAGGGCAGGGGGATTATCTTAAAAAATGTAACCTCCATTTCCAAAGATATTTTTCCGGTGCTGGGCGTACTTGCTTCTACCAAGGGAGTTTCGGAAAAAGGGAAAAAAGAGTTGGGCGTGGACGATGTGATTGTGGCGCCATTCACCCCGGTAGAGATCTCCTCTATCATCAATAATTTGTTCCGGGAATACGAGCGAAAAAGAGCTCAGGCTCCCAAACGGGTGGTTAAAAAAAGGTGTCCTAAGTGCCTGGCCAAGATCCCCAAAGAGGAGATAATCTGTACCCAGTGCGATTATGTATTTGAGATGGATCTCGACAAGGATGAGAATGAGAAGGCTGCCATGGATCAGGAGACCCAGATCCTGGATGACCCCCGGCATGTGTTTCCTGGCGATTTAACCGAAATTGTTCTCCCTTTCAGGGAATACTTAATACGTACCAGTTTTACTCCCCACTGCCGCAGTGAATCGATCCTGCCGCTTTTGAGCCAGTTGGACGACCCGGATATTCGCATTGACAAACTAAGTTTGGCGGTGAGGCAGGATCAGGCTTTTTCCACCCTGCTGATCAAAGTCAGCAACAGTACCTATTACTCCAGGGGAGAAAAGATTACCTCTATTGATAAGGCGATATTAAAACTGGGCATCCAGAATCTGAAAAAGATGATCTCCCTGATGGTATTGAGTGGTCTGTACACCGCCCAGCATCCGCAAATAGAGAGTATGCTCAAGGACGCCTCTTTTAAAAGCCTGGCGGTGGCAGAGTTGTCCCTGGCTTTGGCTGAGAAATATTCCCAGCGGATTAATTACGATCTCCTCTTTCTCTGTGGATTGACCATCAATATCGGTGAAGTGATAATCTTACAGGCCCTGGACCACAAGAAAGAAATTGAAGATGCAGTAGATAACCTCGAAGCCATTAAGGCTATTGTCTATCCCTTTCATATTGATTTTGGAGTTGATTACCTGGAGTCTATCGATTTTCAGGAAAAAGTAATCGAAGTGGTGCAGTATCATGACCAGCCTAAATCAACAGAGATTGAATCCAATTACCTTAAGTTAGTAATCCTGGCCGATTTGTTGATCAGCGGAGCCGGTATCTGTTTGGATCATGGATATAACTATATCCCCTCTGATACAGTATCTCTGCTGGCGGAGTTGAATATCGACATCAACAATGTTCTCACCCCAGTGTTGGAAGGTTTCATTCTGAGGCTCAGTTCCCGTTACGGTCCTATGTTTGGTGAAGATAAGCAATTCGCCAGGCGGCTGGGAGTTATGGACCAATATCTGAAAAGTTGTATGTCCCAACTTCCCAAAGCCAGAATGCAAACCATTGTTGATGACGCCAAAGATGGAAAAAGTGTGGCCACCACCAAACCCCAAGATATTGATATCTCCTCTTTGATGGATATGATGGAGCACGATAACAAAGACAAGGACTACCTGCTCTATGAATGGTCGCAGCCTAAAATTTTGGATAAATTACTTTCCAAAGTGCTGGACATAATGGAGAAAGGCGATCAGAGCACGCCTCAATTGGCTGCAGTGATAAACAAGGTGCCCATTGTTTTTTATTATATATGTAAGTTTTCCGCAGCCTTGATCTTCGAGTCGCTGGAAAAGGGGCTCAACTTCGAGGAGATTTTGAGAAAATTTGGGATTGAACACCTGAAGATGTATTTTTCCGTTTTTGATGAGACCGAACGGCTCTATAAAGTTGATGCCGAATTGGGTAAAATGATGAAAAATTACAACAAGAGGACCTCTCTTATTGCCCAATCCTGTTTCTATTTGGCCAGAAGCATTAAGCAGCGTGACCCGGAAGAAGATGCTCTCCCCTACCTGGCGCAGGCTATAGGTTTAATGCATAATATCGGTGAATATGTAATCCTGTCCCAGTTCGCCACTGAACCGGATTTGATCAAAGAGTCTCCTGAAAATGCTGTAGAGTTGTGGGAACAACAGTTGAGTGTTGATCTTCTCCAGACCGATTTTAAAAAAGTATTTCACCAGAGTTCTATGTTCAGAGAAGATCCTCTCGCTTGCCAGGGGTGTGGCCTGTATCCCATCATCCTATATGCTGGCATCTCTACCTACCAGATTTTTACTAAACAAATAAGTGATTCCAAAGCCAATGATGTCCAGAGTATGCTCAAAGGTACACCTATCACCACCGAAGTGTTGATGCAGACCATCAAACTCATGCAACGTGACGCTGGTCAGAAGTAAGGGCGCTTATAAATCCTCGAAACTCACTTGACATAATAAGATCATTTGATAGTATCAACTAATTTTGACAATCTCGTGAAAAGTTGCAAAATCTCCTTTTTACCAGTCCGTCAATTGTAATAAATTGTTCAACCCTATTTGTAACCCGGAGCAATCGGCTTAAAGTAAGGAAAAATAACCATGCAAGTAACCATTGACGGCATCAAGGTAGAAGTAGAAGATGGAGTAACTATCCTGGAAGCGGCTAATAAGGCTGGCGTCGATATCCCCACTCTCTGTCACGACCCCCGTCTGCATCTTTACGGGGCTTGCCGGATGTGCCTGGTGCAAGTGGAAGGAGCCCCACGGCTAATTGCCTCCTGCTCCACCCCTGCTAATGACGGCATGAAGGTCACTACTGAAAACGAAACCATCAACCGTCTGCGTGGTACTATAATCGAAGTTCTATCTATTAAACATCCTTTGGATTGCCCGGTTTGTGATTCAGCCGGAGCCTGTGACTTTCAGGATATGGTCCATAAATATCTCACCTGGGATGTGCGCATCAAGGATGAGAGACATGCAAAACCCGCCGACAGTCGAGCCCCGTTGGTAGAACGTAACTCCAATCGCTGCATTGTCTGTGCTAAGTGTGTCCGTATATGCGAAGAGGTTCAAGGTGTTGGCGCCATTGGTCTGGTTAACCGCAGCCACGAAACCGAAGTGCAGCCGTCTTACGGAGAACCGCTGGATTGCGAATTTTGCGGCCAGTGTATCTCTACCTGTCCGGTGGGGGCGTTATTAAGTAAACCTTTTAAATATCAAAGCCGTCCCTGGTTGCTGACCAAGAAGCCTTCCACCTGCGGTTACTGCGGTGTGGGCTGCAGTATCAATTTAGAGAAGGAACACAATCTGGTAAAACGGATAACTTCAACCATCGGCACTGGAGTCAATAATGGCAACCTTTGCGGTAAAGGACGTTTCGGATACCAGGTATTTCAACATAAAGATCGCTTGAAACAACCTCTGCGCCGAGACCCTAAAAGTGGTGAATTGAAAAAAATCGAGTGGAAAACAGCCTATGCTGAGGCTGCCAATAACTTCCAGAAAATTATTGATAATCATGGTGCTGGAGCAATAGCTGCGATTGGTTCTCCTCGCTGCACCAACGAAGACAACTATCTTTTGCAAAAATTTATCCGCTCCACTGTGCCTAGCGGCAAAATCGGTTCAGTGGCCGCCTATGGTCAAAATTTATGGCAAGAAGCCTTGAAAGAGTGCTGCGGTGTCAACCAGGCAGCCCATCCCCTCACGTTGCTGGATCAATCAGACCTGAACCTGGTGTTTGAGTCGGAACTCAGTGATTTCAGTCCGGTTATGGCGCTCAAGTTGTTCTACAATCCCAGGCACAAAGATGGTTGTAATTTGATTACGGTCAACAGCAGAGTCACCAAGTTGAACAAATTCTCCAGCCTGGCTCCTTTAATAAATCCCGGTGCTACTCTGCCGTTGGTCAAGGCGCTGATTAAACTTCTTATAGATAAGAAAATGTGCGATCTTAGCCAGGCGAAAAAAATCAGCAATTTCGAGGAGTTAAAAAAATCAGTCAAGGACTTTACCCCCAAACAAATTGAAAAAGATACCGGTATTTCGGCTGAAACTGTTGAGCAAATAGCGGACCAAATCGGTGCTGCCCAAATGCCGGTTTTGGCAATTTCCAAAGGGATTAGCGAAAACACTAAAAGCGCAGACACCTTAAAAGCGGTTTTGAATTTGGCCATGGTGGCTGGAGCAGTTACCAACGGCTTGCCCAATGTTATTTTTGCCCGTGAGTTCTGCAATGTTCAGGGGGCGCTGGATATGGGCGTAAGCGGCAGTCACCTGCCCGGGTACAGCACCGACCCAAAACCTTTTATCGATAAATGGGAAACCGAAGTGGCTCCGCTGATAGAAAATTTTGATGCTGAGCAGATTATAGAAGGGATTATCAATGGCGAAATCAAAGCCCTCTATATTATGGGTGAAAATCCGCTGGTCAATTTTCCGGATCGTGAGAGAGTGGAAAAGGCTTTGGATAGTTTGGAGTTTCTCCTGGTGCAGGATGCGTTGCTCACCGACACGGTTAATAAAGCTCACCTGGTTTTTCCGGCTGCCATGTGGGCAGAGAAAAACGGAACTTTTACCAATATGGAGCACCGGCTGCAGAGAATAACTGCTGCGGTTAAATCTCCTGGCGAAGCCAAACTAGACTGGTTGATTATCAAAGAGTTGTCCGATAAGATGGGCAACCATTTTTCCTATCAGAGCGCCGATGAAGTGATGCTGGAGATAGCCGAGATGGCCAATGGCTACAGTATCGACCTGGGGCAGGTTTTCAGGGCAGAGGTGCCGGAATTGAAGTTTGCTTCCATGGATAATGCGCCGTTGAAAGAGAAAACCCACGCCCGCTATCCCCTCTTTTTGGTGGGCGGCAATCTGTTGCACCATTCCGGCACCATGTCTACCGCTAATCCGGCACTCATGGAGGTGGAGGGGGAAAATATAGTCCTGTTGAATCCTCAAGATGCAGAAAAGTATCAACTGGTTGAGGGTGAAAACGTGAATGTAACTAGTCGAAAAAATGCGGTAAAGGCTAAGGTGGAGTTGGACGATAAGATCAATTCCGGGATAGTTTTTATGCCGGGTCACTTCAGTCAGGGCAGTGTCAACTCCCTGCTGAAACTGGAAGATGGTTTGCCTCTAATCCCCACTGTGCGGCTGGAGAAGGTTCTATAACTCCCACAACAGTTGTTTCAACCCCGATGCCCGCTGAATTTTTGCCACAAGCCCCTTTTCCAGGATTTTCTGGTTTCCCACCATGGTCATTCTCTCTTTACCACGAGTGACTCCAGTGTAGATCATCTCTCTGGTAATCAGCGGAGATATTTTTTTCGGCAATACTACCATAGCGTGACCAAATTCCGATCCTTGAGCACTGTGAATGGTCATGGCAAACACGGTCTGGTGTTTTGGAGGAAGCTTGCTGGTAGAGATATAGCGCACCCCCTGAACTGGATCTGGAAAAACCACCCGTTTTGAATGTCCCGGTTTGGACGTCACCATTTTTGAATCCACAACTATACCCACATCACCATTAAACAGATTTTGTTCATAGTCGTTTTGGCGGATCAAAATGGGGCGACCAATGTAGAACTGGTTTATGCCCAGTGATAATTTGTTCTTTCCCAATTGATCCAAAGCCTGATCAAGCAGTATTTCAACTTGTTGGTTGAGACCATTTACCCCCAGCCGGCCGCGCCGGTGAGGAGACAAAATTCGAAATTGGTCGAATTGGGCCAGCAGATCTTGGTGAAACTGTTTTTCATCCGAGTCTTTTGGGCCTTTAAGCAGCATTTCCAGGTATGGTTTGAATCCTTTAACAATGATTTTTTCAACCTCTTTTGACAATGTGCCCTCATCCGAGTTTTTAAAGGCCAGATTTTGGGAGGATTGGCTGAACAGATCGGTTACAGTGGCGGTGTCAGGTTGGATGGCGGCATCCATCTCCCTGCAGTACTTAGCAAATTGACCAATGCCGCTGTGGCTTTTAAAACGGTGGTTGA
>CAZTWC010000030.1:0-21669 GCA_964617105.1 uncultured Myxococcia bacterium | reverse complement strand
TTACCCAAAGATTATTGCCTACCACCAGGTGAGCATTTCGCAGGTTGGAAGCACCGGCTGACTTGGTGAGACCATCCATGAAAATAACCGCTTGCTGCGCTTCTTTGGTGAGAGTTTGATAGAGATTGTTCAAATCGTAACGTCCCACTTGAGAATCGGTTACCGACTGGTACATCAGGTCTACAAAAACATGTTTAATACCTTTTTTAACACTAAACTCAATCAGATCTATCAATTCCTCGGGTTGTGAATAATTGCCGGTTGGATTATCGGGACTGGTAAAGATAACCCCTACCACTTTTCTATCCTGGCGAGCAGAATACTGGATGGCTTCCATAATTGCCTGGCGGCTGATTTTAAAGGCATTTTCCGGCTCTCCGGGTGCCATGATCATATTCAGTCCATTGATATATGACCCCTGGGGATAGGAGCCCCAGGGGGCAGCTGAAACCAGGATATCATCGCCATAGCGACTTTCATCTTGCATTACCAGTTGATACCATTTTTGCAGCAAGTCTCGGCCGCCGTCACCAATGATTATATTGTCGGGGCTCAGGTTTGAGTTTGAATCAAAACCATAGTAATTTTGAAAGATAGCTAAGCGGACATCCTGGCGTCCAACCGGATCGCCATATTTAGTGGATTGGTGTTCTGGCAGGAATTTTTTTAGGGCTTCAGCCAGTTCAATGGGGGGTATACCGCCCAAACTGAGGCCACCATCTCCTTGAGAGGCATCGAAAACCGGTTGGTCTGGATTATGTTTCTCAAATTCTTTCAATTCCAGTTTGATGGTGAACATTTTAGAAGGCCATACTTCCCGTTTTAACATACCTGCCACTGGAACGAGATGCTGGGTAAGATCGTAATACCTGGGCGATGATACTTCGCCTAAATCCTGTTGGCTGTATACCAGATCGTATTGGGTTTTATTGGTAGTCATAATAAAGATCCTCGCTGATATTTTCCCTAATAGGGGCGTAAGTCGTAAGAATAGTTATAGACTATAGACCAATTAATTTATTTTCAAGGAATTTTTAAGAACGAAAAGAATTCCCTGCATTTT
This sequence comes from uncultured Myxococcia bacterium, assembly GCA_964617105.1. Lineage (GTDB taxonomy): Bacteria > CAZTWC01 > CAZTWC01 > CAZTWC01 > CAZTWC01 > CAZTWC01. Next base: position 20,606 of record CAZTWC010000030.1, on the reverse strand, counting down.
AATGCCAGGTTGACAAGAAAGAGTTAATCACCACGCTCTATTTTTTGCAGGGCAAGATAGATATTTTCTTTGAGAAATTCGTTTTGGTCCTCTCTTTTTAGCATCTCTTGTAGAGGTTTAATAGCACTTTTATCCCTTATTTGTCCCAGGGCTTCAGCAGCTATTTCCCGGAGATAATCGTTTTTATCGGAGAGCATTTTTATAAGCGGTAAAGCAGCATCGTTATGACCAATTTGTCCCAGGGACACCACTATATTAAATCTGACTTGCCAGTTATTGCCCTTTAAAGCATTGATCAAAGGGGCTACTGCTCTTTTGTCTCCTAATTGTCCTAAGGCTCCAGTAACAGCCAGGCGTACCGGCTTTTCACTGTCGTTTAAAAGTTTAAACAAAGAGGTAACTGCTCTGGTGTCACCTATTTTACCAATAGCCTCTGCAGAGTGTTCTTTAATTTTTGGGTTTTTATCTTCAAGGGCTTCAATTAAATAGTCGATAGATTTGCTTCCCAGTCTGACCAACACTTCGATAACATTAAATCGAACGTATCTATCTCTATCTGCCAACATATTTATTAAAGGTTTTATTGCTCTTCTATCGCCGATTCTGCCCAGAGCATCCGCTACACTTTCTCTGACCACCGGGTCATTGTCGCTCAAAGAGGACAAAAGTGGTGTTACTGCTGGTTTACCTATTTGACCCAGGGCATCCAAAGCCTTTTCTCTTATATACAGATCCAGGTCATCAAGTGATTGGATTAGTGGTTGGATTGCATCCTCTTCACCCATCATCCCCAGTGATATTGCCGCTCTGAATCGTAGAGGTTCATTATTACTTTCCAGTAAAATCTTTAAGGGTTCTATGGCACGGTGATCCCCTATCTGCCCCAGAGCATCGGCAACTTTCTCCTGCACTACCGGGTTTTTATTCCACAAGGCTTTAATTAGCGGCTCAACCACAGTTTCACCCAACTCTACCAGGGCTTTGGTAATCCACCAGCACAAATCTTCGTTGCGGTCATCCATTGTATCGATTAAATAATCAACCGCATCAGCACCCATCCATCCCAACATTTCTGTGGCTCTGAAACGTATAAAGTCATCTTCATCTCTCAAGTCGCGGATGAGACTCATAATACGTTTTTCAATATTTTTTTCCGTTTCTGCCATTTGCTGTTTTGCCTTTTTGATTAAACAATATTTTACTTTATTAATAATAATAACACTTTAGTGGTTTTGTTGCAACTGGATTTTTAGAGTGAGATTAAGGGAGCTCTAAGTTTTAACAGAGTATGTAGGTTTTAGTATTTTGTTGGTTTCTCTGAATCAAATATACCATTTATTATGCGGAGAAAAAAGTTGTTAAAAATGCTTGACAATTGAATCTGTTCCTGCGATATAATTAGTTTATTCAATCGCTTATAAAAATACTGCGCTTTCCCTTTTTTAATGATATAGGAACAATAAAATGACCAAAGCGGATTTGATCGAAAAAATTTATGAGACTTTTGGCTTTTCCAGAGCAGAATCAGCCGAACTAGTAGAAGTATTTTTTACATCTATAAAAGAAGTATTGGCTAGCGGTGAAAGCCTGAAAATATCTGGCTTTGGCAGTTTCAATCTACACGATAAAACCCCCCGAATAGGTAGAAACCCTCAAACCGGTGAGGAACTAGAGATCTCTTCCCGACGGGTTTTAACCTTCAAACCCAGCCAGGTACTCAGAGAAGCCTTAAATGAAGACTAGGTTATGGTATTAACCTCCGGCAATTTTAGCGACCAAGTTGATTCCAAAATGGCCACTAATTAATTTCTACCAATACCAGTAAACCTTCCGCATAACCCTTCTTGGGGCATATAAACTAAAACCTAAAATTTATTGCAAGATATATCTCCTTACGGTATAATTTTTACGCTGTAATCACCACCTATGTCAGAGGTTAGAAAGATATATCACTGTGTGGGTTATTTATAACCAAAAATTAGTTATTATCTCGGGATTCGCCAGTTATCCACTGCCTTGATTTTCGGGCTAATTTCTAATTTCAGGACTTATTTAAGGAGTTTAAAAATGGCGGAAAAAGAAGGGTTTCAACATAAAGAGGGAAAGAGCTCTGTCAAGAAAGAGAATGGGAATATTTCTGAAACCGAGAAACGTGAGCAGGAAACCCTGGAAAAACAATTGTCCCAGATAAAACATAAGGTTATAGTTATGAGCGGCAAAGGAGGGGTGGGAAAATCCACGGTTGCGGTAAATTTGGCCACTGCTGCTTCTATGGCAGGTAAATCAGCCGGTTTAATGGATATTGATATCCATGGCCCAACCACGCCTGCCATGCTGGGACTTACCGGCAAAATGGCCAGAGCTTTTCAATCAACCATCTATCCACTGGAAACCGCCTGGGGTCTAAAGGTTATTTCAATGGGGATTTTACTAAAAAACAAAGCCACAGCAGTAATATGGCGGGGACCTATGAAAATGGGGGTGATCCGGCAGTTTATTCGTGATACTCAGTGGGGCGATATGGATTATCTCTTTGTGGATTGTCCCCCCGGCACTGGCGACGAACCCCTTACCATAGCTCAATTATTAGGCAAGAGTTGCCCGGCAGTTATTGTTGGTTCTCCACAGAATGTGGTGATAGACGCGGTGCGTAAATCGATCACTTTTTGCCGTAAAGTGGGGTTGCCCATCCTGGGGTTGATTGAGAATATGAGTAATCTGCACTGTCCCCATTGCCAAAAAGAGATAGAGTTGTACTCCAAAGATAGGGTTAAAGAGTTGGCTGAAGAGGAAAATATTCCCTTTTTAGGAGCCATCCCCATCTCGCCGGAAACTGCTGCCTCAGCCGATACTGGACGTCCTATTGTTCTGGATAGCGAAAACAACGCCGGAGAGATTTTGCGGCAAATATTTACCCGGATGGACGATGTCATCGGAGACCGGGGGATGTAATGTAATATACACTAGATAGTGGAAAATATTGGAAATTCTTTTTGTGCTTAAAAAGGAGATGCAGTCATGTTAAAGAGTTTATATATTGCCAACACAGAAGCTCATACCGGAAAAATTGCTGTTGAAGTAGGCTTAATGGGTTTACTGGAGCGTTATATACAACGGGTGGGATTTTTTAGACCCATTATCAAAAAAATCGATAACAACGAAGATAAAAATAATATTGACTGCTGTAAACTTGATCGGGATATCGAACTGATTCAAAAGACTTACCAGGTGGACAGTCAGCCGGAGGAGATGTATGCCTGTACCTTGGAGGAGGCCAAGAGGCTTATCTCTTCTGGACGGCAGGAGGACCTATTAGATAAAATAGTTGATAAATACAAAGAATATGAATCGCGTTTCGATTTTGTCCTCTGTTCGGGTACCGACTATACCGATGTTTCTACTGCGCTTGAATTTGATATCAATACCGTTGTGGCTGCCAATATCGATGCTCCCGTACTTTTGATATGTAACGGTGCCGGACGAACTGAAGAGGAGGTGGTGGACTACGTCAGGCTGCAGATGGAGGCTTTTGAGGAGAAAGGGTGTGAAATATTCGGCGTAATAGTGAACCGGATACATTCTCAGGTGTTGGACAAATTCCGTAAAACCATAACTGACCAACTATTTTCCGACAATAACAAGGTATTGATGATGGTGCCGGAGATGCCTCTTTTAGGCCGTCACCGGGTGGTGGAGTTAAAGGAGTATTTTAACGCCAAAGTGCTTTTTGGTGAAAAGTCATTGAATAACTATATCGCCGATTACATTATCGGTGCTATGAATATTAGCAATTTACTGCCCTATATCGACTATGGCACCATGGTAATAACTCCTGGAGACCGGGTGGATATTCTGCTGACCACTCTATTGACATTTTTTTCCTCCGACATGCCCAAGGTTTCCGGGATTTTGCTGACCGGCCAACTGGAACCCAACGAAAGGGTGTGTAATTTAATCAAGAGTTTGACATCTTTGAGAGTCCCTATCTTGGCAGTTCCATACAATACCTATCAGACCGCTATAAGAGTAAAGGAAATTCCTCCCAGTTTTTCTCCCAATGACCAGAAAAAGATCAATTTGGCTCAACAGGTATTTGAGAAGTATATCAATCCTGATGAACTGAAAAAAAAGATGGATATCGAACGACATCCACGGGTAACCCCCAAATTGTTCCAGCACAAATTGCTACAGATGGCCAGGAATAAACGCCGGACAATAGTTTTGCCTGAGGGCGAGGAGGAGAGGATCTTACGGGGAGCCGAATACCTGATTCAGAGAAAGATCGTTGATGTGGTCCTGTTGGGTGATCCTGCCAAGATAGCCATGAAAATCAAAACCCTGGAATTGGATCTTGAGGATTACACCATAATAGAACCTAATAAGAGTGAGAAATTTGACGATTATGCCCAGACTTACTGGGAATTACGTAAGCATAAAGGGATTACTCAAGAGATGGCTCAGGATATCATTAGTGACCATACCGCTTTTGGCACCATGATGGTATATAAAGGAGATGCCCATGGAATGGTTTCCGGGTCGGTAAATACCACCCGGCACACTTTGCGGCCGGCTTTGGAATTTGTAAAGACCAAACCGGGAATATCCTTGGTGTCCAGTGTGTTTTTAATGTGCCTGTCCGATAAAGTCTTGATTTATGGTGACTGTGCGGTAAATCCCAATCCCGATGCCAAACAACTGGCTCAAATAGCCATCTCCAGCGCTGAAACAGCGGCCCAGTTCGGAATTGAACCACGGGTGGCTATGCTCTCCTATTCAACCGGTGAATCTGGCCAGGGTAAAGATGTAGAAAAAGTAAAAGAGGCGGTAAAAATAGTGAAAAGTCAAAATCCGGATTTGTTGGTGGAGGGCCCTATTCAATACGATGCTGCTATAGAGCCCTCGGTGGCAGCCAAAAAATTGCCGGGCAGCCAGGTGGCGGGCAATGCCACCGTATTTATTTTTCCTGATCTGAATACTGGCAACAACACCTACAAGGCGGTTCAGAGATCGGCTAAGGCGGTGGCTATCGGTCCGGTAATCCAGGGTTTAAACAAACCGGTAAACGACTTAAGCCGGGGTTGTACTGTTCCCGACATTATCAATACCATAGCCATCACTGCTATGCAGGCCGGGGAAAAGTAAAAAAAATCGGGATCTATTTCAATCGCCTGGAACAAAATAGATCCCGAATAATTTTCCGGTGTCTGTTTGAGAATTAACTTCGTTGCTAGAAGTTAATTTTAGACTTTCTCAAATAGTCCGGCAGCTCCCATGCCACCACCAATGCACATGCTCACCATGCCATACTGATGGTCTTCTCTTAACATTTCGTTAATAATGGATACCGAGAGTTTAGTGCCGGTTCCGCCCAGGGGATGCCCCAGAGCAATGGCACCGCCGTTGACATTGACATTTTTCCCATCCATTTCCAGGAGTTTCAGACAGGCCAAACTCTGAGCGGCAAAGGCTTCGTTAAGTTCGATTACGCCGATGTCTCCCAGTTTGAGCCCCTCTTTTTCCAGAAGTTTGGGGATAGCTACGGTGGGTCCAATGCCCATCTCTTCCGGAGCTACACCGCCTACCTGAAAATTACGGAATTTAACCAGCGGTTTGAGCCCTCTCTTTTCCGCCAGTTTCCGCTCCATAACCAGCACTGCTGCAGCGCCGTCGTTCATGGGTGAGGCGGTTCCGGCGGTAACGGTTCCCTTGGGATCGAAGACTGGTCTCAATCTGGCCAGTCCCTCCTTGGTGGTGTCTGGCCGGACACACTCATCAGTATCAAAGGTGGTTTCCTGCCAGGCTTTTTTCTGGTCATCATAAAAACGTACATCAATGGGCAGGATCTCTCCCTTGAATTTACCCTGTTCAATGGCCTTGGTGGCTTTCATGTGGCTGTTGTAAGCGAATTCATCCTGCATCTCTCTGGTGATACCGTATTTTTTGGCAACCACTTCAGCGGTAGTACCCATAGCCATGTAAGTTTCTGGCCAGTTATTAATGAGATAGGGGTTTATGCAGGGCTTATTACCACCCATGGGCACCATGGTCATACTTTCCACTCCGCCGGCAATGATGGTGTCGTTTAAACCACAGATAATATTCTGGGCGGCCAGAGCAATGGTCTGCAGTCCTGATGTACAGAAACGGTTAACGGTCATGGCGGGCACAGCCACCGGAAAACCGGCTCTGAAGGAGGCGATACGGGCCACGTTCATTCCCTGTTCACCCTCGGGCATAGCGCAGCCTATGATAATATCGTCAACATCTTCCTTTTTAATTCCATCCGCTCTATTTATAACCTCTTCCAGCACCCAGGCGGTCATATCATCTGGCCGGGTATGGCGCAAGGTACCTTTTTTAGCCCTGCCGGAGGCTGTCCGGCAAGCGGCAACGATTACTGCTTCTCTCATGATATCTACTCCTATTATCTTTAATTAGTTTTTTGTAATCTTACAATCCTTTTGATATCAACTAATTGCGTAATGGCTTGCCAGTCATCACCAGGGATTGCATCCTATCCAAGGTTTTTTGTTGTCCGCAGAGACTCAAGAAAGCCTCTTTTTCCAAGGCCAGGAGATGATCTTCATCCACTTTGGTATCATAAGGCACATCTCCGCCGCACAGGACATAGGCCAGTTTTTTGCCGATAAATTCATCGTATTCAGATATCCAACCAGATTCCTTCATGGAATTTACGCCATAGCAAAGATTGGCGTAACCGGTTTCTCCGGCAACTCTAATATCGGTTCTTACCCTGGGAGGGGTGAATCCTGCTCTGGCCATACCCAACACCATTTGTTTGGCTTCAAATAGAAGCCTGTCTTTGTTGATGGTAATTTTATCAGTAGGACTCAGGAAACTTAGATCTTGGGCTTCCACTCCACTGGTGGCCACTTTGGCCATGCCCAGGGTCATAAAGGCTCTTCTGGCAAAAGAGAAAATATCTACTTCGGTATCGCTTTTAACTCCACCCAGATTTCTAATTAGCATCTCTTTACAGCCGCCGCCCGCCGGGATAACACCAGCGCCCACTTCTACCAAGCCCATGTAAGTTTCACCGCAGGCTATTATAGCGTTAGTGCCCAGGCAAACTTCGCAGCCGCCGCCCAGTACCATACCGTGGGGAGTTGAAACCGTGGGGAAGTCACAGTATTTCATTAACTGGTTTGCCTGTTGGAATCCATCCACCATCGTTCCCAGTCTGTCCCACTCTTTGTTTTGAATTGCCAGAGAGATCATAAACAGGTTGGCGCCTACTGAAAAGTGATCTGCCTGATTACCGATAACCAGACCCTCAAAATTCTTTTTCACTTCTTTTTCAGCATCAAACATCATTTGGATAATGTCATCGTCAATAGCGTTCATTTTGCTGTTGAACTCCAGACAAGCAACTCCATCACCCAGGTCGATTAAGTTGGTGCTGTCGTTTTTCAACACAACTTTCTCTTTCTCTTTGAGCCCCAAAAGTTCAATGCTGTAAGATCTCTTGGGTTCCAGTTGGAAATCTTTTTTACCCACATCAAAGAAATAGCGGCTGCCCTCTTTACGAGTGTAGAAAGCACCGCCGCCCTTTTTCAGCACGTCTTCCACCAGGGAGGGAATTTCAAAACCCTCTTTTTCCATTCTTTCTACCGACTCTTTAAGGCCGATGGCATCCCAGGTTTCAAAGGGTCCCATTTCCCAACCAAAACCCCATTTCATACCGTTGTCAATATTAACCACATCATCGGCTATCTCTGGAATACGGCGGGCGGAATAGAGCAGGGTGTCTCTGGTAACCTTCCAGGCGATCTCTCCGCCCCGGTCTTCTGACCAAACCAGATGTTTTATACGCTCACCCAGGCTATTAAACTTTTTAGCATCTTTGAGACTCTTGTATTTAACTTTTACCTGAGGATTATAGTCCATGGTATTGTAATCCATGGAGAGGATAACCCTTTTGCCCTTTTCATCTTTGTCTTTCTTGTAAAAGCCTTGTTTTGCCTTGCTGCCTAACCATCCTTTGTCCATCATGGTGCGCATAAACTGGGGCGCCTTGAAAATATCCCGGGCTTCATCATCTGGTAAATCTTTGTAGCAGTTGTCGGCCACATGTAAAAAAGTATCTATTCCCACCAGGTCGGCGGTTCTGAAGGCAGCACTCTTTGGACGGCCCATGGGCGGTCCAAAGAGTTTGTCTACCTCTTCTATTTTATATTCACCATCCATCATCCATTTAACCGTATTCATAATAGCAAAGATGCCGATACGGTTGCCGATAAAACTGGGGGTATCTTTGGCCCACACTATACCTTTGCCAAGCACGTTTTCGCCGAAACTGGCAAAATTCTGAACCACCTCTTCTGAGGTTTCAGTGCCTTGAACCAATTCTAATAATTTAAGGTAACGAACTGGATTGAAAAAGTGAGTAATAAAGAAATGGCGGCGGAAATCTTCGCCACGTCCTTCCAGCATATCTCTAAGTGGTATTCCAGAGGTGTTGGAGGTTACCAGGGTGCCCGGGCGGACATTTTTCTCTACGCTTTCAAATACCTTTTTCTTGATATCCAGGTTTTCTACTACCGCTTCTACCACCCAGTCAACTTCTTGAAGCATATCCATGTTATCTTCATAGTTTCCTGCCTGGATCATATTGGCGAAAGATTTGTGATAAAAGGCGGCCGGTCTGGCCTTGAGAGCATTTTGAATTCCAGCCTGGGAAAATCTGTTCCGAAATGCTGGACTATCGGTACCAATCCCGGCAGATTTATCGTGCTCGGTTAACTCTCTGGGTACGATGTCGAGAATTACGGAAGGGATACCGGCGTTGGCCAAATGGGCTGCGATACCGCTTCCCATGATACCGCCACCAAGTACTGCGACTTTTTTGATTTCTCGGGTCATTGCAACTCCTCCACAATTATGGGTTAATAATCCCGCTAGTAATATCCCCTATATTACTAGGAGGTGTTCATCCTAATTTAACAACAAAGTGAATTCCCGGATGAACAATTAAGGTAGTTATTGAGGGGGGCTAAGTTCTTCAGCCCCAGTAAAGCTGAGCCCAACAAGTACTGAATGAATACTCATTCATTTTCTTAAAGTCTACAATGTATATTATTTATGGAGTTATTACAAGCTCTATTTAGATTAAAAAATAGAACCCTCACTAAAAAAGAATTGACAAAAATATCTTGCAAAATGATTATTATAATGGTCATATTTATCAACCTGACATTCACCCGATGCAATCCGGCTTCCAACCGGAGCAGAACTGTTTCACCGGGTTAAAGTGCCGGGAGTTAAACCTATCGTTAATTTCAAAATACTATGGATAAAAAAAAAATACTCCTGGGTATAAAAATATTTGTAATTATTTCGCTGATTGCTCAACTGGGAATATTTTTTTACTCCTTTGGAGGAGAAAGGAGCGAGGGATCTTTACGCTGGGCCGAAATTTTTAGTCGCAGCAATATATATTTTTTATTGGTTGCTCTGGGCTTATCCTGGCTGGAGGGATTTATTGGCGGTTTACGCAACTATGCTATCGTAAAAACCATCAATCCTCGCATGACCTATTTAACTTCGGTAAAAGCGGAATACGGCAATATTTTCCTGGGCGCCGCCACTCCATCCCAAACCGGCGGAGGTATCGCTCAGATCTATTTCATTACCCGTGACGGTATTTCGATTTCTCAGGCCACTTCCGGCGCCTTGCTGACTTTTATCTGCACTTTGCTCTTTTTAACCTCCTGCCTGGTAACGGTTTCTTTTTTTATTCCTCCCAACATGGCAGCCCATTTTCACTTGATGCTAAAAAGTGCGGCAATAATCGTAGCCTCTTTTAGTTCGATGTTTCTTTTTTCGGTCTTTTTTCCAGGTCCCATCTCCTATTTTTTGGCCTTTATATATAAAGGTATTAGAAGGAGCGGGTTATGGAGTGATAAAAAAGGTCTGGGAAAAAAAGGGTTAGAAAAGATCAGAAAAGGACTTCTGGTTTATCGGGAATCGGTATTGTTGATGATACGCCGAGGCAAGTTGGCTTTTTTATTGGGTTTTATATGCACCTGCCTGTTTTTTGCCAAACGTTTTGTGATCCCCTACTTTCTTTTAAGGGGATTAGGGGTAGAGGTAAATGTTTTGGAGGTAATGTATATTCAACTTTTAATTATACTGCTCAACTACTTTAGTCCCACTCCGGGAGCGGCAGGCTTAGCCGAGGTTTCTTCCCTGATATTAATGGGAACCATGATACAAAATTCCCTGGCCCCGATTTATACCATATTATGGCGGTTTTGCACGTTGTATGTGAATGTTACTATTGGCGGAATTTTATTGTATCGAGAGTTGGGACGGGAATCGGAATCTCGGGATAAACATTCCAGGTGCTCGGATGGGAACTATTCTAAACAGGATGAACCCCGCCGGCTGGCTTCATCTTGACGCAGGAGATCCGATATCCGGTCTTGTAAATCCCCCTGCTCAAGTTCCTCTTTTAAACCATAATCCATCTCTACATGATTTTTTACGGAAATAGCCTGGGGCTCCCAGGGGTCAAAATTACCTTGCCAAAAGGTTTTAAATAGTAATCTTTGATCAATGAATTTGTATTTTAGAGCGGTTGAAAAGCGTTGGGAGTATTCATAGGTGATTCCCAGGCGCCATTGCCGCCATAGTCTATACCAAAGGCTGGAGGAAAGTTTGAGTAAAATATCCCGCCGAATTTTATTGGGCTGGAAAAATTCTTTTGATTGGGGATAATAATCCCAGCCCAGCACTGAGCCAATACGGGAATATAGATCACGGTTTATCTGGTATTTAAATGAAGCTAATCCCTTTAGACCGTAAAGGTTATAGGCCTGATTATCAGCCTGGTGAAATTTTAAAGCCAGAGCAGTAGTTAAACTGAGGTTTGACATTGGTCGAAAAAAATTTCCCAGCCAACTTTCAACTTCCCACCGATTTCGGGTCATCTCTCGGAATAATCGTTTGCCACCGGCTAAAAAGGCAGAAAATCCTTTCCCCATAAATTCTAATTCTATTCGGTGAGCCTCGAAAAAAAGGATGGGTTTTGATTTTTTATACTTGTCTCCCATAAGCAGAAACAGGGTTTGAAGATTATAGTTTATGGTAATCCGGGGACCCAGGTTAGATATAATTATCCCCGGCCTGGCGGAAAGATCAAGATAGTTAATTGAACTAGCCTTTTGGGCTGAAAACCATTGTGCACGCATATCTCCTTCCAATACTGGATCAAAGAGTGGATAATGGAAGGGGATAAACTGAAGCCAAAGGAATATTTGGGCCAGAGAACTGGCTGAACTATCCTCTGAAGCAGCAGTATCAGCCGGAAAACTTCCCAGGGCATTGGTGGTGTACCCCAGGGTTCCATCCAGGCGAATAGAGAGTGGGGAAAAGTGTTTGAACTGTAGCAAATTTCCGCTGTAACGTCGTAAGAGCAGATCTTCATGAAAAATATGATTATAGAGGAGAGATTCCTCCAGGTAGTTCATAGCTTCAGCCGGCTTTTGCCGGAGGTAATTTAGCAGAGCCCTTAAGAGTTGCAATCTGACAGTAAGCGCTTTTAACTTTTGATTTTGTTTAGTTAATTTAGTTGCTCCTGGTTTTGCAAAACCACAATTAGCTCTCTGCAGCAGGTCGGTGGCTCCCTCCAAGTCACCTTCAGCCAGGCTGATCCAGGCCAGCCAGGAGATAACCTCACAGTCAGCAGGTTTTAGTTCTAAATAGCGGTTTAAGATGTTGCGGGCCCAAAAGTGGTTGTTGTCAGTGAGGTAAGTTTTGGCCAACAGTAATTGCCAGCTCCGGTTCTCCGGTTTTTCCCTGGACAGGGTTTTTATTTGCTGTAAAACAGGTTCCAACTGGTCGGTGGTTTTTGGTTGCTGGATAAGTTTTTGCCAGCAGGCGATTTGATTTGGAGGACAGGGGAGATCTTGGCCCAGGGCTGATTTTTCCAATTTTCCTGAACAGAATTGGTAGATAAAAAACAGAAAAACCAGCGTAGGTAAAAAAGCATATCTCTTCATCTTAGGAAGTTTCTTTTTTTAACTTTGATTTTAGAGCCAAGGGTAAAAGAACAAGAGATGAGAAGGTTGCCACCAGCACAAAGAAGTAAAACAGGAAATTCCAGCCCCATTTCCGGCTGATAAAAGCGGTAACCATTCCCTGGCAGATAGCGCCAACAGAGCCAATACCATTGATAATACCTGCTACTGATGCGGCTTTGAGATTACCGCCAATATCCTGGGCGCAGGCACCGGAGATCAGGGAGTCCGGCCCCACCAGCAACATACCTACCAGGGCCATGGAGAGGATATTGGCCATGGGGCTCAAGTTCCCCACTTGAGGGTAGATGAAAAGGGCTAAGGCCAATCCCAACAACATCGGCACCAACAGCCGGACCCGATTGTGGCTAAAGTAGTTATCCGACAGCCAACCGGTGAATATTGCCCCGAAAATACCACCAATTTCAAAGGAGATTGACATATAACCGGCAGTATGACGTGGATATCCCAGCACTGTGTTCAGATAGAAGGGCAGCCAGAATAGCAGGCTGTAACGGATCAGTTTAAGACCGAAATAGGAGAGACCAAAACTCAAGAGAGCAGGTATTTTAAGCATGGAAAAAATACTCTGGTTTGAACTCTCTTCAATCGTTTGGGCTGAATCTGGTAGACTGTTTTCTCTGGTGTCAATATTTTCAGCGTCCAGGTCAGAGGGTTTTTCTTTTAGAAAAATCAGCACCATTAGCGCTACGACAGCAACCAGAGTGGCTGGTGTTAGAAAAGTTGAACGCCATCCGTACTGTTGTAGTAAAAAAGAGGCCAGAGCAGTGGCCGCCAGGCCGCCAACCTGGTAGTTGGTGCACCAAAGTCCCATTACTTTGCCCCGTTGCCGGTCTGTAAACCAGGGAGTCATTGCCTTTACATTATTGGGCCAGCCGGTGGACTGGAAATATCCGTTTAGACCAAAGAACAGAGCAAAGAGCAGAAAGCCGTTGGAAAGACCAAAGAGGCAGGAGCATAAAGCCGAGCATACCATACCCACAAAGATGATTTTTTTTGGCCCAAACTTGTCGCCCAGCCCACCGTTGATAAATTGTCCCACCGAATAGAGCGCCAGGTAGATGGTATCTATATAACCGAGATGTATTACCGAAACGCCCAATTGCTCTTTTAGGGTACTTTTGACTACGCTGAAGTTTTTTCGGGTTAGATAATAGGCGGCATAACTGAGCCAGGTGATAAAAAAAGTAACCAGTTGATTGAGCCGGAAAGATTTTTTCGGAGTTTTAGAAGTAGATTTTATTAGGGCCATATATTTGTGTACCTCTTACTCCCGGTTGAATTTGCTGATAAAATATCGCATCAGCCCGGGGAAATGGCGTTGCAGCCAAACCAAAATTTTTCCGTGATTGGTGATTGTAATCTCTTTTTTCCTTTTATATATGGCTTTAATCATCTGTTTTGAGGCTTTATCAGTTGGCATCACCAGCCAGGGCGGCACCGGGTCTTTACTCGAGAGATATAATTTTTCCCGGTTATTCTTATGCCTGATCTCTGAAGCAACATAACCGGGATTTATTAGGGTTACCGCGATTCCGTAATCAGCCAGTTCTACCCACAATGACTGGCTGAGGGCGCAGAGGCAAAATTTACTCATGGCATAGGCGGATGCCCCTGGTGTGCTGATATAACCGGCCACACTGCCCATGATGGCCAAGCGTCCCCGGTTCTTTTTTAATTCATCCAGAGTAGCATAAACAGTACGTAATAGGCCAAAAACATTGGTTTCCATCTGGCGACGATAATCTTCCAGAGCGAGTTTTTCAAGATTACCTTGAATGCCAAAGCCGGCATTGGCAATTACCACATCGATTTTGCCCCACTTTTTCTTTACTTCGGCAACAACGGTCTGTAGATCAGTATCAGAAGTAACATCGCATGGAATAGACAGGGTTCTCTCTTCACCTAGTTCAAGAGCCAGGGCTTTAAGTCGATCGAGCCGGCGGGCGGTTAAAACCAGTTTGGCACCTTGCCGGGCAAAATCTTTGGCCAAAGCAGAACCGATTCCGGAAGAGGCGCCAGTTATCAGGACAACTTTATCTAAAAAATTTCTCATAAGACAAATTATGAAGATATTATTAATGAAACAGAACAATAAATATCATTAACACAACCAGGGTGTTGGTGCAACCAGGAGATAAATATTAATAAAGTAGTTCCGTTTTTAATCTTATAAGAATACAATTGTTGTAAAAAAAATATTGAGTCATCATATTTTAAGCGAAAAAGTGCAGTATATTTCCAATAATATACGATAGTTATAATAAAAATAAATTTTATTGAAAAAGGGCTTGACAGAAAATAATGATTATGAGAGTGTTTAATTGCTTTCGCAGATGGTCGAAATCAAAGTGGGCTAAATTGTGTATCGCCTAACAGTGATAGACAGTATGCTCCAGAAGGTTAGGATGGTCAAGAGGAGGTTGCAAAACCGAATCTGTCTGGGAGTCAGGAACAAAACCTTGAAGGTCCCACTAGCGCGGTGTTAAATCACAGCAAGGTGAAGAGCAGGAAGGTACACTCTGGAAGCAGAGTAAGATTGACTTTTGGATTAAAACCATGAAAGCCCTCAACAGTCGAAGGAGGAACTGGCCTATGCAGTTTGACGATTAACCTTGGTTGGTTGTCAGGTCTGTAAGCAAAGGATCTAGTAGAAGGTAAACCGTTGCAACCGTGCAAAACGGCATGAGCGGCAGAGTCGGGAAACTGATTCAAAATGTTTGCTAGAGGGAAAACTCCAGGGGCAAAGGTCGAAGATGGCACTAGGCTTAAGACTGAGTCGAGAGACAAGGTTGTATGCCAAAGGACTTCAGAGAGAACAGCCTAAGGTTGCTGGAAAAGCAAATAGAGGTTTCGAAAGCAGTATCGAGAGCTACTGCCTGAAACGTTGTCTGAAGGGGAAACCATCATGGACCCACAAGAAGGGTTAGCGTAATCTGGCGACAGGCCTGGGAAGTTTAAGGTAAACCTTTAGGGGATTATCTTAAAGAATTTCGCCCGACAGGGATGTTAATAATAACCGTTAGGTTTTTGTTGACAAGGCTTTCGATTTCATGGCGGCAAGAGATTGCCAAAGAGGAATCGGAGATAAATAATCAGAAGCTAGGAAAACAATCGGAGGTAAAAATCTCTGAAACGGCGCGAAAGGCTACAAGAGGTTTTCGTTTTAACTTTTTTATTAAAGATAAGACGAAATAGAAATTGAATCGAAAACTGCGGAGACGTAGAAACGTTAGGGCAGATGTCAGGTAACTGACTAGATGCAATTTTGAAAACTCTAAAAGTTCAAGAAACCGTAAGAGAGACTCTGTCAGGTTTAATTGTGCGATTGTATAGTTAATACCAGACGAAGCCATTTGGTTGGGAAAACGTTAAAGCTCCAAATTTTGTAATTTGATCATCTATTTTTCGAATTCAAAGGGCCTTCCAATTTATTGGGAGGTTTTTTTTTGCCTTTTTTTACCGGATTTTAATTGAGAGAAGTGATATCAGGGCCAGAATGATGGCTGCGGCCAGTAACCTGAATACTGCTTTGGGCTCAGCCACTCCCCGATGAGTGATTGTATAATGAAAGGGTGCTCGATGTACGATACGCCGTCCGAAACTAGATCGGTTGGCTAATTTGTCGTTCAAAAGAGAGGTAAATATCTCCAGCACAAAAATACCACCGACTATTAAGAAAAGAAATTCCTGCTTTAAGAAAAAACTCATTAACCCCAGGGAACTACCCAGTGCTAGTGAACCAGTGTCACCCATAAAAACTTCGGCTGGATAAAAATTATACCACAAAAATCCCAAAATACTTCCCACCAAAGCCGCCCCGAATACCGTTATTTCTATGCTCCCGGGTATATGGGGAAAAAGAAAATGTTTAGCCAGGATTTCGCTGCCAATGATATAGGCAAATAAAGCGTAAACTGATACTGAGATAAATGATAGTCCGCCTAATAGTCCATCCATCCCGTCGGAGATGTTAACTGCATTGATAATGGCAAACATGGTAAAAATAATAAACAGAACAAACAATATTGGCCCCAGGTCGAGCACCGAGTCGCTAAGAAAGGGTAAATAGATAGAGGTTTTAATCTCTTCCGGCAACGGATTATAAGAAGATACAAAAAAGAGGGCAAAGGGAACAATATAAAGTAAAATCAGTGAAGTTTTACCGATTTGACTAAGTCCGGTAAGTGAGGATTTATACCGGCTTTTGAGAAAATCATCAAAAAAACCAACCAGACCAAAATAGATGATGGAACTGAGCAGTATCAAAAGAATTAGATTGCTGAGATCGGCCCATAAGAGCAAGGAAAAAATGGTGGCTGCCATTATCATTATACCTCCGGCAGTGGGCGTGCCTCGTTTTGAGTGAACATTGAGCGCCTGGAAGTCTCCGGAGGAATCTTTCATCCCATGGTTATGCAAATAACAGATTATTTTATGTCCCCAAATAAGGTTAAAGGCCAGGGCTGTCAGCGCTACCATCATGGCGCGAAAAGTTATGTAATCTATGAGCCGGAAAAATCCGGGATCAATGCCGCCTGCTTGGAGGGCTTCGATTAACCATTTTATCATAAATAGATACCTCGAATTTTTTACTGTGTTTTTTACTGTGTTTTTTACGGTGTATGGATTATTAGTTATTTCCTTAGTGCTGATCCTGAAACCTGGTTTGTTTCTCCGGTTTGGTTAAGGCTGTTAATCACCTGGTTGAAATTTTCCTTTATTTTAAATTTTGGTAAAAATTCAGAGGTGCTGATCAACATTCGGTTTAACAAGATAAAAATATTATGACTATTTGAGAACCTGTTGTGGTTGATTCCCAACTTAACGGCGTCTAGTAACGCCTGACGTAACTTTAAATTTCTATCCTGACAAAAGGGTGAGGCAATTTTAACAAATTCTATCTCCGGTAAAATCAAAACAGCGGCTTTAATGGCCTGGGATATAACTTCAAAACTCTCAAGTTTTTTGGGCAGCATTTGGAGAATGGAGTTATTGATTTGGTCTTCATTTTTCAAGTGAGTATGAAAACGGATAAAAAGGGAGATGGCTTCCCGGCGTGTTTCATAATAGGGGTCAGATAATCCTTTAATTACCGCCTCTTTAAACAGTGGATAGAATTTATCCGCTTTTTTGAAACCAATCAGGATATTACGCCGCAGGTATCCTTGATAATCACAAAAGTTTTCCAGGAGATAGGGATAATAATCATACCTTTTCAAGGTGCCTACCAGTTTGATACCTTTATTCTGGATCAAATATTTAGTGCTCTCCAGGTATTCAGGGATTTTGTGGTTATAAAATCTGTAATAGAGGTTCTGTTCAACCTCTGCCGGTGAATTGCGGTTATACAGGTTATCCAGGTAGGCTATCAGGTTGTCAAATTGAAACTGTAGTTTGACAAATTGGGGAGGATCGATTTGAAGCAGGTAATCATGTTCTTCTCCTTTGATGGTTTTTTGCACGGCATTGAAGATATCATCCACATAACTGTGGTGAAAATTATCAGCCGAGTTTTTGGCCAATTCGTTTAAACGCTGAGGGTTACTAATCAAGTCGGTTATGGAGGAGAAGAACTCTTTTTTATCCAGGATATCTATTTTGGTATCCGGGTCAGTTTTTTCAAAAATCACCTGGCAGGCATTTTTTTCGGCAATGCTTATGGCATTAAGTTCTTGATGGTCACCGGGCAACCCTTTTTTGGGAACCACTAATGCAGCTTTGCCCAAAGCGTTTATCTCAGCCAAAGAGCCAGCTCCAGCCCGGCTTATAATCAAATCTGCCGCTTTTTGCCATTGGAAGATGTTGTGGATATATTGGAAACCGCGATAAAAAATTTCTCCCTGCTGATTATAGGCTTCAAATTTTTCCGGATTAAAAGAATTTCCAAGACTACCAGTCATTTTATTTCGAGTATCCTGGAGGGCATGATAACTATCGTTTTCAGCCAGTCCAATGCTGTGAACAATATAGATGTTATCATTGGCAGACAGGTGCTTGATGATTCCAGCCAAAGCGCGGTTTATGCTTCTTGAACCCAGAGAACCGCCCTGAACCAGCACTAATTTCTTATGTTCTGGTATCCCCAATTTAACTTTCAGTTGGTTTTTGGACTCAGAGGACTGACCATAGGCTTTGCGAACCGGGTATCCCACTTGAATACATCTGCTGCTCCAAACAAAATAGTTACTCTCCCGGTAATTGAGCAGTACCACATCAGCCAAAAGTGAAGCGGCTTTGTTTAGTAAGCCGGGCATGAGATTTTGTTCTTCCAGGATTATTTTTAACTTTAAAAATGGCTTTAGTATAAATGCCGCAAAAATTATTGGTGCTGACGCATATCCACCAGTTCCAATTATCAATTGGGGTTTGAAGGCAATAAGTTTTTTTATCGCTTGTATCACTCCGATGGCAATGATGGCTAAAGAGCGAAGTTTATTAATGGGGGAAAGTCCTGCCACCGGTGCGGTGCGAACATAGGAGATATTGATATTATGACGGGGAACAATTTTTTCTTCTGCCTTACCTCTGGCACCCAGATAAAGGATATCCTGCACCATCTTTTTTTGTTCCAGAATGTTAGAAATAGCCAGAGATGGATAAACATGGCCGCCAGTGCCGCCGCCAGTCAAAACCACTTTTAACTTTTCTCCTGTCATTAAAAATCCTCCCCAAAAGGCCTTGATTTTTTCCAATTATTTAAACATAACTCCAGTAGCTATAAAGTCAAAAAAATGATTTCAGGATGAACACTTATAAAAGCCTGTAAAAGCCTGAGAGGTATTGAGGTGGTAAATTGAAAAATATGTAGTTGAAAATCCCTAATAGAAAAAAATACTTGACAACCACAGAAAACACAATATAATCAATCGAAATTTACAACCTTTCTGTTCCTGGTAAATTCCCTATTACAAAATCACAGTCATTACGGGTTAAAAAATCATTTTTAAATTCGATCAAATTATGTGATTTACCTACATTTGTCAGGACTCTTAAAATTCACTGGCGTTGAATCCTTCAGACAGATGCCAATAAGGTTAACGGTATATTATTTATAATCTAGAAATGTTCATTGAATCTCTTAAATACATTCCATATTTATTTTACAAACCTATAGAGAGTGAGGTCCGTGTCGATGAATGACAGAACTTATGACAGCCAACGGAATTTTCGTTCAGATGTCAATCGTTTGAACTTAAAAGAGTTGAAAGACAGAAAAGCGGCAGAATTAGCTGTTCTTGCCAAAGATTTGGGAGTAGATAGTCCCAGTGGCATGCGGAAGCAAGAGTTAATTTTGGCAGTATTGCAGGCTCAAACCGCAAAAATGGAGTCATTTATGATGAAGGAGTTCTGGAGATCTTGCCCGATGGATTTGGTTTTTTGCGTGCACCAGACTACAACTATCTTCCTGGCCCCGACGATATCTACGTTTCTCCATCCCAGATAAGGCGTTTTAATTTACGCACCGGCGATACCGTTTCTGGCCAAATCCGCCAACCCAAGGAAGGGGAGAGATACTTTGCCCTTTTAAAGGTAGAGACAGTAAACTTTGAGAATCCTGAAAAATCCAGAGAAAAGATATTTTTCGATAGCCTTACGCCGCTTTTTCCAGAGGATAAATTGTTGTTGGAATATACTTCCAAAAATTACTCAACCCGTATTATTGATCTTTTGGTGCCCCTGGGCAAGGGACAGAGGGCTTTAATTGTGGCGCCGCCCCGTACTGGAAAAACAGTTTTGCTGCAAAATATTGCCAATGCTATCACCGCCAATCACAAAGAAATTTTTACCATTGTACTGCTGATAGATGAACGGCCGGAAGAAGTGACTATGATGCAGCGTTCCGTTAAGGCGGAGGTGATTTCTTCAACTTTTGACGAACCGGCTCAACGTCATGTCCAGGTGGCAGAGATCGTTTTGGAAAAAGCCAAAAGACTGGTTGAGCACAAAAGAGATGTGGTAATTCTGCTCGATTCCATCACCAGGTTGGCCCGGGCTTACAATACTGTGGTTCCGCCATCAGGTAAAATATTGTCTGGTGGTGTCGATTCCAATGCCCTTCACAAACCCAAGAGGTTTTTCGGCGCCGCCCGTAACGTGGAAGAGGGAGGCAGCCTTACTATTATTGCTACAGCTTTGATAGATACTGGCAGCCGCATGGACGAAGTTATCTTTGAGGAGTTCAAAGGCACTGGAAACTCGGAGTTGCATTTGGATAGAAAACTAATGGAAAAGAGGATCTATCCATGCCTGGATATCAACAAATCTGGCACCCGGCGCGAAGACTTATTGATGGATAAGGATAGACTGCATAAGATTTGGGTATTGCGCCAGATACTTCATCCATTGAACGTTATCGATTCAATAGAATTTTTGCTCGATAAGGTCAGTAAAACCGAAAATTCCGATGAATTTTTCGCGATGATGAATTCATAAAGATTGGCTGGTCTTGGGCTTGACCATACCGGTTAAAAATGCTATAAAAATACTTCTCTGAATATTTTATTGAGTCGGAGGTAGATTATAATGAAAGAGAAAATTCAC
>CAZTWC010000029.1:0-21748 GCA_964617105.1 uncultured Myxococcia bacterium | reverse complement strand
TATCTGAATTAAAATCCATTCTTAAGAAAGTGTCCACTAATTCCTTACCACATCAAACTATCTTTAGCCCAGTTATTACCACAAAAAGATACGGATTTGTTTTCTGAGTTTCCGAGAGATGTTGTAGCAGAGATCCTTGACCCTTTTCATGAAAAGGTGGGGGTGATTATTCTGAAAAACATGAAATTTCCGCCAGAATTTTTATCAATCGCCGGGTTTCATCACACTCCGGATAAAGCGGTTCATTCTAGGGAAATGGCTTATGTTGTATATTTGGCCAATAAACTCTGTCACGCTATTGGTGAAGGTTATCCGCCTCTGGATGATTTTGAAATCGATGATGAAGAGGAGACCTTATGTACAATAAACCTGGGAGCAATGGATGCCCTAGGGCTCGTAGATGAACTTAAATTACATTTAGAAGAGTTAAAAAATATAATATGAGTTTAATTAGTAAACACAAAGACCCTTTTGCAATAGAAAAAGTGTCTTGTCCTTTTTGTTACCGCTGGTCCAATCAAAATATATTAAACAATGATCTCTTTATCCCCCAGGAAAAAGAAGTCGATTTGCATGTTACCAAATATAAATGCCTGGCCAAGGGGTACGATTCGATAAATCCCCAGTGGTATTTTCTGTGGCATTGTCCCCATTGCTCTTACACAGATATTCCCAGCATTTTTCAAGGTGATGGCTCTAGAAAAATAGATAAGTTCAGACAACGTTTATTTGCCAAGGACTATACCAACAATATTGTCATGGAATATCTCAAAAAACAGATTAACCCCAAAAACATGGATCTGTTATCAACTCTTTGTTATCATTTGATGGCGATTTATCTTAAAGAAGAATTGCTTGAATTAAAAGATATAGAAGTTCTTGAAATGGGCCGCCTATATTTGCGAACTGCCTGGCTTTTAAGAGAAGCATCGGGCATTTGTGAAGGGACAATGGACGATTCCAGAATGGATGCAGAGAAAAAGAAAAGTGAAAAGCACGAACTTCTTTCAATTCATTTAAGGTCGGTAAAAAAAACTATCTCTGAAATGGCCAGCGATGAGCCAAAAGTTTATAATAAAGTGGCTAAATCTATTATTGAACAGGTGGATTCAATACGGCTTTTATTGAAAAATATTCAGTCTGAAAAAAAAGAGGGTAGCAATCAGAAGGAAGTCGATCTAGACAGTTTTTTTAAAGGACTTGCTGAAATTTGGGAGGAAGTCCCTTGTCAAGAAGAGGGTTTTCTAGAGCGCGCAGCCTTTTATTATGAAGAGACCAGCAAAAACCAGCCTATGGATCAAAAGCAAGAAAGCATTAACCAACTTTTGTTTTTAATTGCAGATATTAACTACCGGATCAAAGCATATGATAAATCACTTTTATTTATCGACAATCTGCTCAAAAAGAATCCAAGCACAGGTGGTTCAAAAACAAAAAATATTAATCAACTAGCCCGCTCACGAAAAGAAACGATATTTGAAGAATATTATCAAGAACATAAAGAAAATATCCAGACTGTGCTTAAAGGCAAACAAAATTTAACCTCTCAAGAAAAGGTGGATTTACTGCTATCTAATGGTATTAGCGCTTATCTGATTGAAGAACTTAGGAAAATAAAAAAAATTTAGTTATTATGTATAGAATTATTCTGCTCGACGCCAGTGATGTTATTGGTAAAGCTATTGAACTTCAATTTAAAAATATGGCGTATTTATCACTATTTACTGATGGTAATAATTTTAATGAAAATTTAACATCTATCTTGAAATCGATCCATAATGAGCCAAACATTTCAACCTGTTTTTTAATTATATCATCAAATATTGATAATTGTTTTGAAATTATAAAAAATATTCGGCAAAAATCTCTTTATTTCTCACTTCCAATCTTTTTTTCTGTCAACTATAATGAAAGAGACAAAGAAGAATTGGCCTTAAAAATGGGCGCTGATTGCACAATTCTAAAGCCTTTTTCAGTCGAGAAATTAAAATTATTATTCTATTATTTTATTAAATCTGCCCGAGGTGAAATAGATACGCAAGATATCTCTATATTTAAAATTTGCCCGTTCTGCCGAAAAATACTTTTGAAGCAATCAATTTGTTGCCGGTTTTGCCAAACAAAACATAAGAAAGCAGAACAAAACAAGTTTGTAATGAGCATTTTTGACAAGATATTTCAGTCTCTTCTTATTACATTAAATAACAAGGAGTTTAAACTATTTAATATCCCCACCGAAATACAGCATGTTCAAAATATTATAAGAGATAAAGACCCTAATATTACCAAATTAGCCAATGTCATAAATCGTAACTTTACTCTGGCGGCAAAAATTACCAGAATTGCTAACAGTGTATATTATAAATCATCCAGGGAAATAGTTGATATAAAAAAGGCAATAGTTCGTATTGGTTTAAAGGAGACAATAAAAATAGTCTTTACCCTTGGGATTAAAGATATTTTTAAAACTACAAATAAGAGCCTAAAAATATGGATGGACGACTTGTATAAACATTCTCTTATCTGTGCTACTCTTGCGTCTTCATTGGCCACTCATTTTTCCAGAAAAATATTCAAAGAAGTTATCGATGCTGCGGATATCTATTATGTCGGGCTATTACATGATATTGGCAAATTGATTATTATTCAGCAAATATTTAGGAAGAAAGATCTACTTTTGCATGCAGTAAAATCGGGAATTGATTTTGATGAATTAGTGGAATTACTGCACACAAAAATTGGCGCAGAAGTTCTATTAAATTGGGAGTTTTCAGAAAAAATTATTTTTCATGTATTAAGGCATCACGCAACTGAACCTCCAATAAAAAAACCCGGAGAATTTTATGTTTTACAAACTGCTAATTTCCTTTCCAGAATATCACCCGCTGATTTTGATTACGCAAAAATGTCAAGATATTTAGCAAACTCGAAAATCAATTACAATCCAGAAGAATTAAAACAGGTACACAAAAAAGTTCTTGACGATGTAGAGATGTTTTATACTGTATAACTGCAGTTCATAGAAGAATAGATGATCGCAAGTCCCCCCCTTAACCTTTAAAAAGTTTGGTCACCTTTTGCATCAGCAATTTTCGGTCAAAGACAGAGGTCAAGATGGTAGCCATATAGGCGTCATCGATTTTTCCCACCTGTTTTTTAAAGTCCCGGCGGCGCTTTAATATTTTAGGTAGGTCATAGAGCAGGTGAATTTTGGCTTTTAGAAAAGGAATTATTTTTTTATGCCTGACCAGGAAAAATAGAATATTTCCCAATTCAAAGAGCAGTTTTTCGTGAATAAATCGAGCCATTAACCTGGCGGGAAGCAGTTTCAACCAGGTATAATCGGCATTTCGTAAAGAGTAATAAACCGCCATATCGCTTAAGTTGCCAATAGAACTCCTTACCTGATGATATAAAATCGCCTCTGCCACATAAAATACTTTCCAGCCCTTAATCTGGGCCCGCAGGCAAAATTCAGTATCTTCGTGAATTAAGAACATGTAGTCATCGAAAAAGCCAATATCTTCTAAGAGTTGCCGCCTGATTAACATGCCGGCCCCGCAGGCGCCAAACACGTATTCAGAGCGGTTATAGGCTGAGATCTCCTCTCCCTCTCCCCGTTTAAACCCCTTGGCAAAAGTTGTACAGCCGTCAGCTGCGCTGTCTATCACCCGCTCTTCAGCGTTCACATTGATTATTTTAGATGCAAAAATTCCCACCTTTTGATATTTTTTAAGGTCAACATATTTGATTAAGTTACTTAACCAGGCAGGAGCGGGCGAGGTATCTGGATTTAACAAGGCGATAAACTCTCCCCGGGCATATTGGTATCCCAGGTTACACCCTCCGGCAAATCCCAGGTTTTCCCGAGATTTTACCAGCCGCAGATGTGGATTGCTAAAAGATTCGATAGTTTTTACGCTGTTATCAGTGGAATTATTGTCAACTACGATAATTTCAATATTTTTACCGCCGTATCTGAAAGAAGGACTCAACAGAGTATTCAGCAGCTTGCCAATATGTTGTCCGCTGTTGTAACTGACTATAATTATACTTATCACCGGCGCAGGTTTCCTCAATTTATTTGTTTGGTATAATATTGATTTTATGATAAAATATTTCTTTTGTTACAAAAATTAACCCAAGACTTATTTTGGAGTAATAAAATGAATATTTTAAATACAGTTTTGCTATTCTTATTGATGGTTGTTGTTACCATCTCTTTTCCATTAAAGGCCCACGCTTACATCGATCCAGGAACTGGCTCCATGCTTTTACAGGCGGTTTTGGCGGCTGTAGTGGGAATTGCCATGGCCGTTAAACTGTTTTGGAGAAAGATAAAATTCTTTTTCATGAAACTTTTGGGAAAACCCATTCCGCAGGAATCTTCAGACCCGCCCCTGTTAAAAAACAAATAATAATTGATTGTTAACTAACCTGTCAACAAAAGATATCCCTAATCCTTATCATTCTTTTCAAGATCATGATGTTCAAACTAAAACTTTTGCTGCTTTTATTCGCCGCTATTTTAATTTTTCCCCTATGGGCGGCCCAGGCTCAAATTAACGGGGATAACCTACTCCATTTGTCACTTATTACCCAAACGATTCAGCCGGTCAAACAGCCAGTTGAACAGGTACAACCTCTAACAAACCAGGCTGAATCAGAGGACAATTACTGGTTTTGGCTGCGCCCCCTGTGTCTGGCATTGAAGCATCTTCTAAATTGGATTTACTTCTTATTGGGCAATTGGGGACTGGCAATTATTTTTTTGGCCATTTTGTTGCGCTTTTTAACCTATCCTGTTACTCGGTACGGCTTAAGACAACAAAAACTATTTAAACAACAGCAGGCTAAATTAAAACCTTTTATAGATGAAATCAATAAACAATACCAGGACGGCGACAAACGGTATGTAGAAACCATGAAACTTTACAAACAGCATAACTTCAGCCCTTTCTCCTCTTTTAAGGGTTGTTTGTGGCTGGTTGTACAACTCCCTATTTTTATCGCTCTTTACCAGATCCTGAGTCAATCTATGGCGATTAAAGAAGTGAAATTTCTCTGGATCAACGATTTGTCCACCCCAGAAAATCTTTTTCCTCTGGGGTTGGATTTACCTATTATTGGCAGCCATTTCAATCTGCTCCCTTTTTTTATGCTGGCAGCACAGTTGATCCAGAGTTACATGATGAACCAAAGTGGCACCCCCAAAAAGGGCAAAGGGGGAGCTGGTAGTAAGGCCATCTATATTATGCCTTTGGTAATGGTGTTGCTCTTTTATGCTTTTCCGTCTGGCCTGTTAATTTACTGGACTACGGTCAACACCTGCCAGATTTTTGAGCAATGGTTGATCCAAAGAAAGCGAAAAACTGCTTGAAAAATCGGTTGCGGATGTTATAAGAAATAATCATTCTGGCGAATAACAACAAAATAAAGAGGCTTGAAAGATAATGAAAAAAGTATATGTAGCAATGAGTGCTGATATCATCCATCATGGACATTTGAACATAATCCAACATGCAGCCAAGTTTGGTGATGTCACAGTTGGATTGCTCACAGATAAAGCTATTGCCAGTTATAAACGGCTTCCATATCTGGACTATAAACATCGTAAAATGGTGGTAGAGAATATAAAGGGAGTAAAAACAGTAATTGCCCAGGAGACCCTTGATTATGTGCCTAACTTGCTAAAAATAAAACCTGACCTGGTGGTTCACGGTGACGACTGGCAAGAAGGAGTGCAAAAGCAGGTTAGACAAAGAGTAATCGATACCTTGAAAGAATGGGGAGGAGAACTTGAGGAGATCCCGTATACCCAGGGGATTTCATCCTCTTATCTGAATGCCAAGATCAAGGAGATCGGCACCACTCCCGATATCCGATTAAAACGGTTAAAAAGACTGTTGTCCGCCAGGCCTCTGATCAGGGCTTTGGAAGCCCACAACGGCTTGACCGGATTGATTGCAGAAAATGTTAAAACCGTTGATGGCCGCATCACCCGGGAGTTTGATTGTATGTGGCTTAGCAGTTTAACCGATTCAGTGGCCAAAGGTAAACCGGATATCGAGTGCGTTGACATGACTTCCCGGGTCAATACCATCAACGATATTATGGAAGTAACCACCAAACCAATCATATTTGACGCTGATACCGGCGGGATTCCAGAGCATTTTGCTTTTAAAGTGAAAACTTTGGAACGCTTAGGGGTTTCCGCCGCCATTATAGAAGACAAAATCGGTCTGAAAAAAAATTCTCTGTTCGGCACCGAGGTTGAGCAGACTCAAGATTCCATTGATAACTTTTGCCATAAAATTGTTGTCGGTAAAAATGCCCGGGTGACCGATCATTTTATGATCATTGCCAGAATCGAAAGTTTGATCATGGAAAAAGGGATGGACGATGCCCTGGAAAGGGCCAACGCCTATATCCAATCCGGTGCTGATGGAATCATGATCCACAGCAAACAAAAAGAACCTACTGAGATTCTCGAGTTTTGTAACCAGTTTAACCAGTTTTCCCGGCGGGTTCCCCTGGTGGTGGTGCCCTCCACTTACAACCATATAACCGAAGAGGAGTTAATAGACGCTGGTGTCAATGTGGTTATATATGCCAATCATCTTTTGCGCAGTGCTTATCCGGCTATGGTAAAAACCGCCGAATCAATATTGGAAAACCAAAGAAGTTTGGAGTGCGGGCAATACTGTAGTTCCATCAAAGATATAATTCGGTTGATTCCGGGAAGTGACTGACAGAAAGGATAAAAATGCTAGATTGTCAATCTTTTTATAATTTGCTCTCTGAAGCAGGTATTAAATTTTATACCGGAGTTCCCGATTCCACCCTAAAAGATTTTTGCGCTTATCTGCTGGATAACCTGCCGGATAGACGGCACGTTATAGCCGCCAACGAAGGCAACGCTGTTGGTATAGCAGCCGGCTATCATTTGGCCACTGGGAGTAGCGCTCTGGTTTATCTGCAAAACTCGGGACTGGGAAATGCTGCCAATCCGTTGATTTCACTAGCCAGTAAAGATGTATATAGTTTGCCCCTGTTAATGTTGGTGGGGTGGCGAGGTGAGCCTGGTAAAAAAGATGAACCCCAGCATCTCATGCAGGGCCGGATAACTTTGAAAATGCTGGATACTCTGGAGATCCCATATCAAGTGCTGCCCGAGGAGTTTGACCAGGTTGGCGAAATAGTTAAAAAGGCAGTGGAATATTTAACTGAAAAACACCAACCCTATGCCCTGGTGGCGCGCCGTGGTATTTTCAGCAAGTATCAATTGACCTCTAAAGCCGAATCGCCTTTTCAACTTTCCAGGGAAGAGGCCATTAAGATCATTGTCAATAGTTTGGGAGCAGAAGATATCGTGGTATCCACCACCGGAAAAGCCTCTCGGGAGTTGTTCGAATACCGGGAACAATTGCAGCAGGGTCATGCCAAGGATTTTTTAACTGTAGGTTCTATGGGACACTCATCCCAAATCGCTATGGGAATCGCTTTGCAAAAGCCGGACCGGCAGGTGTATTGCCTGGATGGAGATGGCGCCGCTATTATGCATATGGGAGCCATGGCTATAATAGCCAGCAAGCCACTTGCCAATTATAAACATATAATTTTAAATAACGGCTCTCATGACTCGGTGGGAGGACAGCCTACAGTTGGTTTTAATATTGATCTGTCCACCATTGCTAAGGCTTGTGGTTACAGAGAGGTATTACAGGCACAAAACGATTCCGAGTTGCCGGAGATGGTGCGCCGTTTGCAAGCATGCTCCGGCCCCGCCTTGCTGGAAATCAAACTTAAAAAAGGGGCCAGAAAAGATTTAGGCCGGCCTACCAGAACACCTTTGCAAAACAAACAGGATTATATGACCTTCTTAAAGAACAACTTGAGTAAATGACCGCTTTGAAAAAGGGGGGTTACTGCTTTGCGGGGTTATTCATAAATGACACAAACAATAATTGAAGGCCGGGGAAAATATCAGGAACTGGCAGTCATTTTAGAAAAATATCAGCCTGGAAATATTTTTTGGGTCAAAGACGAACAGGCATTCACCCTCTCCGGTGCCGAGAGATTATTTGGTGAACTCCTGACCCATTATCCTCATACCTCTTTTATCGATTTTGAGATCAATCCAAAAATTAATGATATCGAAAAAGGGGTTGCCCGGTTTATTCAAAACCATTGCGATTTGGTAATTGGATTTGGCGGGGGAAGTGCTTTGGACAATGCCAAGGCCATTGCTCTGCTGGCTGGTCAAGAATTGGGCAGCAAAGGTGAAATTGAAAAGTATATTACCGGTAAAAAAACACCATTGCCCGGGCGGGTGCCCACCATAATGATACCTACCACCGCTGGAACCGGCAGTGAATCCACCCATTTTTGTGTGGTATATATTAAGAAAGAGAAATTCTCTTTCGCCCACCCCTCATTGTTGCCAGATTATGCCATTCTCGATCCGCTTCTCACCGATAGTCTTCCCCCTTACCTCACCTCCTGCACTGGTATGGATGCATTATGCCAGGGGATTGAATCATTTTGGTCGGTAAATGCAACAGCCGAGTCAGAGAACTATAGCCGCCAGGCTATTCAATTGGCTATTGCCAATATTGTCGGGGCGGTCAGGGACCAGGATAAATCTTGCCGGGACAAGATGCTTCTGGCCAGCAACCTGGCCGGCCGGGCCATTAATATTACCAAAACCACCGCGCCTCATGCCCTATCCTATGCTTTTACTTCCTATTTCAATATTCCTCACGGCCATGCGGTCGCTCTTACCATACCTCTGTTTATTCTTTACAATGCCGGGGTCACGGAAAATGATGTGCAGCATAAACAGGGCGTCAATTTTGTTAAACAGCAGATGCAACAGTTATTTCAACTGCTGGGGGCTGCCAGCGCCCAAGAAGCCCATGAAAAAATATTACTTTTAATGGAAACTATCAATCTGGAGTCTAACCCGGCGAAATTATCTATTAAAAAAAATGACCTTGAATTGATTACCGGCAAGATAAATCTACAAAGAGTTAAAAATAATCCCCGCCGGGTGGAGAAACCACAGATAACAGCGTGGTTAAAAAGTTTCTATCCATAGAGCAATCAGTGGTATATTTTTTTTCTCCACATAGTTCGGATTGCACAAAAAGGATGACAGTTTGACGAATCTTAGAGCATTGGCGTTATGAAATTTTTATTGGAACTTAAAGACTTTTTTCGTTTTTTTTGGCGAACCGGAAAAAAAGATAAAGAGATAGTTTTTTACTCTGAACATGGTGGTTATTATCCCAACTATGCCGGTATTATTGAGGAACTAATCTCCAGACAAAAAACCATCTGCTATATCACTTCTGATTTTAACGACCCCATCCGGGAAAACCGGACACCGGCCATAAAGACATTTTACCTAAATAAATTGCTCCCCTTTTTGATGATTTTTATCAATTGCAAAGTATTTGTAATGACCCTCTCCGATTTGCATCAGTATCATTTAAAACGTTCCATCAACCAGGTCCATTATCTTTATATCTTTCACTCCATGGTTAGCACTCACATGATGTATTTGCCAGGAGCCTTTGATTATTACGACACTATCTTGTGTGTAGGACCATTCCAGGTGGAGGAGATCCGTGCCTGGGAAAAGCGACATAAACTGCCGGAAAAAAGATTGGTAAAAGGGGGTTATTACCGGTTAGAGAAAATTCATCGCCAATCCACCCAGTTTAAGCAAAATAATCCGGCTTCTTCGTCCAAGCCAATAGTATTAATCGCCCCCTCCTGGGGAAAGATGAATATTCTAGAATCCTGCGGCGAGAAATTGGTGGAACTGCTCTTGTCCGCCAATTATAATGTTATTGTCCGGACTCATCCTGAAACAGTAAAACGGACTCCCCAGATGCTGGACCATTTGGCCGGCAAGTTCAATCAACACCCGGATTTTACCCTGGAGCGCTCGATTGCCACTAACGACTCCTTACTGAAAGCTGATGTGATGATCTGTGATTGTTCCGGTGTAGCCCTGGAATATGCCCTGGGGACTGAGCGGCCGGTTCTCTTTTTGGATGTGCCCCGTAAGATACGCAATCAAAACTTTCAGGATCTGGGGATAGAGCCGTTTGAATTATCGATTCGAGAGCAAATAGGTACGGTGGTTCCACCCCGGGAACTTGATTCGATTCCAAAAGAAATCGACAAACTGATTGCCGGACAGAAAGAGTATCAGCAGCATATCACTGAGTTACGCCGCCAATATATATTTTGTTTCAACCAATCAGCCCGGGTGGGGGCTGAGGAAATTATCAATATCGCCAATTGGTGAATAATATGTTTATCTCTCAATCATCTAAAGCCAAACTTCACCAACAACTGGATCTTTTGGTCCTTTTGGTAAAAAAAGATATCACCTTAAAATATAAGCGCACCTATTTAGGTATACTGTGGTCTTTGTTGAATCCTATTTTAACCGCAATTGTCCTCTATATTGCCTTTAATATCTTTATGCGCTTTCAGATGAAAAACTATACCCTTTTTCTGTTGGCCGCTCTTTTTCCCTGGAACTGGTTTTCAGCCTCAGTACTATTATCATCCGGAACCTTGACTGCTGATATCAATTTAATCAAAAGGGTGATGTTTCCCAGGCATTTTTTGGTTCTCGCCACTATTCTCGGCCAATTGGTCAACTTGCTCTTTTCTTTCCCAATATTGATAGGGCTGGTTTATTTCTATGATAAATCTGTTCACATAAATTGGTTGCTGGGTGTTCCTTTACTGCTTATTATACAGTTTACGGTTACTCTGGGGATCTCTCTTTCACTCTCTATGATAAATGCATTTTTTCGGGATATGGAATATATTATCGGGGTCTGTATCAATTTTCTTTTCTGGTTGACACCGATTATTTATCCTCTTAAGGCAATACCAGAGGAGTATAGAATTTATTTATTATTTAACCCCCTCACCTATTTAATGGGCGCCTGGCGGGAATTGTTTCTCAACAATACTATCGCCTGGTCATATATTTATACCTCCGCCTTTACTGCTATAATTTTTCTATTGATAGGAGTGGCAATTTTTAAGTTATTAGGCAAACGATTAGATGAAGTGTTATGAGTGAAGATGCAATTGTATTAGAAAATATTTGGAAAAATTTTCCCATGAAGCGGGACAAGCCCGGTTTTAAAGAATTTCTGGTTAATGCCCGCAAATATTTTGTTAGCAGCAAAAAAGTGTTTTGGGCCTTAAAAGGGATAGATTTGAAGGTTGTCAAAGGGGAATGTCTGGGTATTATCGGTAACAATGGTGCTGGTAAGAGCACTTTGCTGGCCTTGATGCTGGGCACCATTTTTCCAACTAAAGGAAAGTTGCAGGTTTTTGGTAAAAAAACCCCTCTGTTACAACTTGGTTCAGGTTTTCATCCCGATTTGACCGGCATAGAAAATATTATGATAAACGGCGTTTTGCTGGGTCTTACCAAGGCGGAAGTGATGGACCGGGTAGATGATATTGTCGAATTTGCTGAGTTGGGCGAATTTATCTGGATGCCGGCCAGAACTTACTCTGCTGGTATGTATATGCGTCTGGCTTTCTCTGTGGCAATCCACATAGATCCTGAAATTATGCTCATCGATGAAGTGCTGGCAGTGGGTGACGCCTCTTTTCAAAAGAAGTCCAGAAATGCCCTATTGAAAATTATCAATGGCGGGGGAACAACGGTTTTGGTTTCCCATGACCTGGAGGCTATAAAAACCATTTGCAGCCGGGTGGTTTGGCTGGATAGAGGTAAAATCAGAGAAGATGGTGACCCAGAGCAGGTGATCAACTCTTATCAAGAGGTGGTTTAGATGGAATTTACAGGCGAGCGATATCTACCCAATATTGAAAATCCGGAGATTAGCTATGAACACTGGCATCGTTATTTATATGCCGGTGAATTTGTAAAAAACAAAAAGGTGCTGGATATTGCCTGTGGCGAAGGTTATGGCAGTTATCTGCTGGCCCAAAAAAATGCCAGTCAGGTAATCGGTATAGATATAGATCAGGAATCAATAACCGAAGCAAAGGAGAAATATTTACCGGATAACCTCCAGTTTCAGGTCGGATCCACTGAGGATATCAGCCAAACTTTGGCGCCTGTATTCGATGTAGTAGTATCCTTTGAAACCATTGAGCATATTTCTGCTGAAGAGCAAAATAAATTTTTAACTTCAATAAAACAGATATTAAAGCCGGGCGGTCTTCTGATCGCCTCAACTCCTAATAAATTGGTTTACAGTGATCTTCCCAAATTTAAAAATGAATTTCATGAAAATGAATTTTATTTAGAGGAGTTTAAGGAGTTTTTGGGGCAATCGTTTAAATATACCCAGGTTGTGGGACAAAGACTCTATCCGATTTCCTATATTTGGAATACAGAGGAGAGCAATAAAGAATGGACCGAATATAAGTTACGTTTTACTGCAGAGGGATTTAGACCTTCAACAGAAGATAAAGAGATTATGTATGCTATCGCTCTTTGTTCTGATAAAAAAATCACCTCCGTCAATACCTCTATTTTAGTTGACCTGTCGGAAAGGATGTTTGAGGAAACCAGAATAAAACAGGGGCAGGTGGATAATCTTAGCCAGCAACTATCCCAAAGAAATGGCCAAATAGAGGGGCTCACTCTTCAATCTAAACATCAGAAAAACCAGATTGACAAATCTATGGAGCAACTACAAACCGCCCATGACCAGAGTCAAACTCTAATCGGACAGATGGAAAAGCGGGATACACAGTTGACCCATCTTATTGAACAATTGCAAAAGGCCCAGGATCATAATCAATATTTGCTGGAGGAGAAGGAGAAGCAAGATGCCTATCTCAGGGAGCAGTTGCAAACCGCCCAGGACCAGAACCAAACTTTAATAAAACAGGTGGAGCAAAAGGCCCAGCAGATTATCTTTTATGAAAAGGAAGTTCAAAAAAACCATAAACAACTGGAAGATTATGCCAACTTGTGCAAAGAGCAGGAGCAGGAGATCCTCTCTTCGCAGTCCAGCCTTAAAAGTAAAGAAAACCTGGTGACGCAACTTGATAGCCAGGTAAAACATGATAATGTCGATATTGAGAAGATGACCAAGGCGATTGAGGAAAAAGATACCCGCATAATATCTTTAAAAGCCCGGCTCGAAAATAAAATTCGGCATGTTGATCAACTGGAGGTTGACCTAAAAGATACCAGAGAAAGATTGGAGCAGATTCTTCACTGTCATGGCTGGAGAGCCCTGTTGTTTTACTACAGCATCAGGGATAAAAACCTGCCTTTGGGTTCAAGAAGAAGGAAAATTTTGCAACAACTATTTAGCCGGGTAAATAACCTGGCATCTCAAGTAACCAGGTCGCCAAAAGGGGGAGAGCCAGAGGTTGCCACTGATAACGCTGAGCCCAACTATTTGTTGGAGTTTCCCTACTTTAGCCGGCCCAAAGTATCTATTATAATCCCGGTTTATAATCAATGGAACTACACCTATTTTTGTTTGGTTTCCATCCTGAAAAATACTCTCAACATCTCCTATGAAGTGATTGTGGCCAATGATAATTCCACTGATCAAACCCAGGAGATGTTAAAATCCTTTAAAAATGTTCAACTAATCAGCAACAAAACCAACCTGGGATTTCTGAAAAACTGTAATCAGGCTGCCAGCCAGGCCCATGGAGAATATCTCCACTTTTTAAACAATGACACCGAAGTAAACGAGGGTTGGCTTGATTCATTGCTGGATATCACAGAAAACGATGAAACAGTAGGAATGGTAGGCTCAAAACTGGTTTATTCCAATGGTACTTTGCAGGAGAGCGGCGGGGTTATTTGGCAGGATGCCTCTGGCTGGAATTTTGGCCGGACCGATGATCCGGAAAAGCCGGAATATAATTATGTTAAAGAGGTGGACTACATTTCTGGCGCCAGCATAATGATCCGTAAAAGTCTATGGGAGGAGATAGGTGGATTCGATCAGAGATATGCCCCCGCTTACTGCGAGGATTCAGATTTGGCTTTTGAGGTGCGGGCTCGCGGTTACAAGGTGGTTTTTCAGCCCAAATCGGTGGTGACCCATCACGAGGGTATTACCAGTGGAACTGATATTAATAGCGGGATTAAAAAGTATCAACAAATAAACAATCAGAAGTTTTTTGAAAAGTGGCAAAAGCAGTTAGAAAAGGGACAATTTGAGAGCGGGCAAAATGTATTTTGGGCCCGGGATCGTAGCCAAAACAAGAAAACTCTGCTATTTATCGACCACTATGTCCCCCATTTTGACCAGGATGCTGGCTCGCAAACCACCTATCAATATATCAAGTTTTTTATCGACCAGGGTTTTAATATCAAATTTATTGGTGATAATTTTTTCAGGCATGAACCCTATACCACAGCGTTGCAGCAACTTGGTATAGAGGTACTGTATGGAGACTGGTACGCCAGCAATTGGCAAAAGTGGATATCTGACCACAGCAAATATCTAGACTATGTCTTTCTAAACCGCCCCCATATCTCGATTAAATATATCGATTTTATTAAGCAGAACACCCGGGCCAAAATAATCTACTATGGCCATGACTTGCATTATCTAAGGGAGAAGCGGGAATATGAGTTATACAAAAATGAGCAGAATTTAAATCAATACGAGATTTGGAAAGAGATTGAGTTCAGGATCTTTTCTCAGGCAGATGTAATCTACTATCCATCGCAAATCGAGGTGGATTTAATCAAACAAGATTTGCCCAAAGCCAATGTAAAAGCCATACCAGCCTATATCTTTGATAATACCGGATCAAATGATAATCCAATAGATTTCAGTCAACGAAAAGATATTATGTTTGTAGGCGGGTTTAAACATAAACCCAATGGGAATGGGATACTCTGGTTTGTCAAAGAAGTTTTTCCGGCCATTGTAAAAGAGTTGCCGAAAATAAATATATATATAATCGGCTCTCACCCCACCGAAGAGGTTCAGGCTCTGGCATCAGAGAATGTAATTGTTACTGGATATGTGGATAATGACACTCTTGACCAGTATTATGCCCAATGTAAAATAGCGGTAGTGCCGCTGCTTTATGGCGCCGGAGTTAAAGGGAAAGTAGTGGAAGCGCTGCATAACCGGATACCGCTGATTACTACTTCCATTGGGGCGGAAGGACTGGAAAATATTGAAGATTACCTGAAAATTGCCGATAAGAAGGAGGATTTTGCCGGGGCGATTGTTGATTTATACAATAACCAGGAGAAGTTACAAAATTTTTCCTCCATGGCATCAAAATATATTGCCAAATATTTTTCTCCCCGGAATGTGGCAGACAAACTATCGGCAGATATGGATTTGAGGTAATACACGGTACAGCATTAACCATTATTTAACTGGAAAAAGAAGGGCAGGAGAATAGATGATTTTTCGTGCAAAAGCACCGCTAAGGCTGGGGTTGGCTGGAGGCGGCACCGATGTGGCCCCCTATTCTGATCTTTACGGTGGTTATGTCCTTAACGCGGCTATAGATCTTTACGCTTACTGCACTATTGAACCGCTGGACAACAACAAGATCATTTTTGTCACCACTGATAGAGATGAATATTTAGAGTGCGAGACTAAATCCGTTTTAGAGATTGATGGCAATTTTGATTTGCACAAAGGCGCATATAACCGCATTATACAGGATTTTAATCAGGGTAATCCCCTCTCTTTTAAGATGACAACTTATGCCGATGCACCCGCAGGCAGTGGACTGGGCACCTCATCAACCATGGAAGTGGTAATTTTAGCGGCCTTTAAGGAGTGGTTGAAACTCCCTTTGGGCGATTACGATATTGCTCAGTTGGCCTATCAGATTGAGAGAGTGGATTTGGAGTTTAGCGGCGGTAAACAGGATCAGTATGCCGCTACTTTTGGCGGCTTTAACTTTATGGAATTTTTTGCCCAAGACCGGGTTATTGTTAATCCCTTAAGGATAAAAACCTATGTTTTAGATGAGTTGGAAAGTTCTATCCTGCTTTTCCACACCGGCACCTCCCGTCAATCGGCCAATATTATCAAAGAGCAGATAAAAAATACTCAGGATAATAAGGAAACAGCCCTTAATGCCATGCATGCGATTAAAGCGGATGCCCTGGTGATGAAAGAGGCGATTCTAAAAGGAGATATCCCTCTATTTGCCCAAACCTTAAACAGTTCCTGGCTGGCCAAAAAGAAATTGGCCAAACAGATAACCAATCCCTGGCTGGATGAGATCTATGAAAAGGCCATGGAGGCAGGCGCCTATGCCGGCAAGATCTCCGGTGCCGGCGGCGGCGGATTTATGATACTCATAACCGATCCGGTAAACAAAATAAAATTGCGGCGAAAACTAAGTGAGTTGGAAGGGGGAATGATATTTAACTTCCATTTTGTAAAAAACGGGGTAAAAAGTTGGCAGATAGGTTCTCAGAGTTAAACCAGTGTCCATTCGGAAACAATAATAGAAAATAATTATAAATGTTATGTGAAGGAGTATAAGTGGAAGCGATTATCCTGGCCGGAGGATTGGGCACCAGGCTAAAAAATGTGCTGCCCAATACGCCAAAACCCTTAGCCCCCATAGGCTCCAGAACCTTTTTAGACTATATTCTCGATTACCTTCTGAGCCAGGGCGTATCCAGGCTAATCTTTGCGATAGGCTATGGCCACCAGGCCTTTATTCAACGATATGGGGACATCTATAAAACTGTTCCCATAACCTATTCTGTGGAAGCCGAGCCTCTGGGCACCGGCGGGGCGGTTAAATTGGCCCTGGGACATGCCCGGCAAGAAAATCTCTTTATCATCAACGGCGACACTTTCTTTGATGTTAATTTAAAGGAGTTGCTGGAATTTCACCTGTCTAAAAAGGCTGATATGACTCTGGCCTTGAAACCTATGCAGAATTTTGATCGGTACGGCAAAGTGCTCACCAATAAAGACCGTAAAATCATTGGCTTTCAAGAAAAAGGGATTTATCAGCAAGGTGATATCAATGGCGGAATCTATGTGACCCAAAGAGATATTTTGGAGAGCAGAGAGCAATTTCCCGATAAATTTTCTTTAGAAACTGATTTTTTTGAAAAAAAGGTCAAAGCCTACCAGTTTTTTGGTTATATAAGGAATGGTTTTTTTATTGATATCGGGATCCCCCAGGATTATCAAATAGCCCAGAACCACAGGGAATTATTACAGGGTCAGCCAGGATGAACAAAGCGCTTTTTTTAGATAGAGACGGAGTGGTCAACCGGGAAATCAACTATCTCTACAAAATAGAAGACTTTGAATTTATGGACGGTATTGGCCAGATATGCCGCTTTTTTCAGAAGCAGAGGTATTTAATTTTTATTATCACCAACCAATCCGGTATTGGCAGAGGGTACTACAGCCTGGATGACTATCACAGGTTAACCAACTGGATGTTGGCCGAGTTTAAAAAGATGGGGATAACCATCTCAAAGGTCTATTTTTGCCCTCACCATCCCCAGGCAGCAGTTGAAGAGCAATATCGAATTAAATGTGAGTGCCGTAAGCCAAAGGCGCAAAATTTTCTCAATGCTCAGCGCACCTTTGATCTCGATTTGACTAAATCCTTAAATATTGGTGATAAAGAGTCTGATATTGAAGCCGGCATAAATGCTGGAGTAAAAACCAACATTTTATTAAAAGGGAATAAAATCACCGATTATAAGAATACCAGGGCGGATTTGGTTATCGATCATCTGATAGAGTTAAAGGACAGGTTCCCTTGAATTTGGCTATTTGGGACGTGACCAGTATATTTTTGTGGCCACTAAATAGTTGGAGAAATCACCAGAGTTCTAAAGGCAACTCCCAGATCTCTCATATCTGCGCTGGTTCCGTGTAGAATCGGTATGGTGGAGTCAGGAATTTCAAAGGTTATATACAGTTGATAATCCTTGATATATCTCCCGGGAATAGTCAATGTATATTCACCCTCCTGAATCACATCCCATTCAGTTATCTTTTGACCATTTATATTGACTATGACTTTTTGGCGATCCAGTTTTTTGGGAACCACATAGGGAAACAGAGAGGCTTTCATTATTAAATCTTTTGAATCTCCAGTGATTGGAAATAACAATGAAGCCTTTTTATTGGCGGTCCAGGTAAAATTTTGATCCGGAGGATGAAATCCCTTTATCTGGTATGGTATAGAATTGCCTTTTATTCCAAATTTTAATATCTGCTGCGCCCTGTTTATGTCCATCTCTTTTATCTTTAAACCTTGAAGGCAAAGGGCCAGATTACGCTGGTCTTTACTGGTTCCCAGAGTGGCTGGAATAACTGCATCAGGAAGTTGAAATACAAGTTCCATCTGCGGGCGGTTGTTGAAAAAATCGGGAGGCACAACGGCATAATATGCGCCGGTAGAAGATACTTCCCAATTAGCTATTTTTTTGCCATTGGCCAAAACCGTTACGCGCTGTTGGTCAATTTTTCCTTTTAGTATATAGGGGGTTAATAGGGTGGTAAGAATCAAGGTCTTGGGCTGGCCGGTAAAAGGTATCAACATAGTGGCCTCTTTACTGTTTGACCAGGTAAAACTCTTTTCTGGTTTGCTCCATCCCTTTCCCAGATATTGCCGGCCCTGGTTATTGGCTCCGAATTTAATCATCTGGTTAGATGATGGCTCTAAAGGAGTAGCCATAGTATTTTGGAGTTTACTATTGGCAATTAGAGGAGCATGGTCACCTATCTCTTTCAGTTTGAGACTAATAACCGCAATTCCCAGTTTGCGCAAATCTGCGCTATTATGATGTACGATGGGGGTGGTCGCGTCAGGAAGTTTGAAAGAAAGATCTAACTGGGAATCATTTAAATATTTTTGGGGAATCAAGGCTTGATAAATGCCGCCAGATGCAACCTTCCATTGTCCAACCTTTTTTCCGTTGGCATATATAGAAACTCTCTGTCTGGCTATTTTGCCCCTGGCCAGATTGGGAATTATTGAGGCTTTAATCAGTAAATTGTTAGATTTCTTTTTTAAGGGGAAGATGATTTGGGCTTCATTACTATTGGTCCAGGTAAAGTTTTTTTCCGGATAACTCCATCCACTTCTCAGGTAGGGCCTGGCATTGCCCCGATCATGGAAGGTTAGCACCAGCTCAGAACTACTTAAAGATCTATCGATAGGTTTGGGTTTGCTTTTTGGTTTCTTTTGGCCTGTAAGTTTTATCCCGGTTTTGGACCAGGAACTCTCTAACCAGCTGAATCCATCGACGGAATACTCGGTCATATCTGGTAAATATTTGTACCTCCAAAAATTTCTGTTCTGAATATACGTATAAAATTTTCGCTTTCGTTTAGCAGTTTCTTTAATGGCAAACATGGATTCTCCCGGAGTGTCTACTTTAAGCCCCAGTTGAGAAAAGATGGTTTGAGGAATATCACCCAGGGTTACCGGCGCCTTAGAAATTTGAAAATCTTCTTTAGAGTTAAATGGTTTAATCAGAATTAAAGGTATTGCATAGACCTTAGCACCCTTATCTGGAGTTTTTGACGTCAAAGTTTTTAAACTATCTGGCAATACCTTCAAATTTAAGGTATGTCCTACGCTAAAACCGTGATCAGCAGCAATTATGATCATGGAATCATCAAAGATCTTTTTCGCTTTTAACTGTCTAAAAAATCTCCGGGAGAGCTCCAACATCCCTTTTGCTTGCCTTTTAATGCCCAATCGATTGTTGGGCAGTTGCTCTATTTCAAGTTTTTCGTTTAGCAATAAAGGTGGATGGGGGCCGTTTAGATGATAATATTTAAAAGAAGGTCTATCCAGAGTTACCTGAAGAGTTTTTTCAATCTTTTCAATAAACCGCAGATCCCGGTATTTTGAGTATCCATCATCTATTTTTGGGAGATTTTTGCGGTTAAATTTGTTATTAAAATCGAATCTTTTTAAAAACCAATGCTGATCATTATAGATAAGTTTTTTAATAAAATGAGGTGAATAGCGGAAAAGTGCGATGTCAAACAGGTAGGCAACTTCATTTAAGTTTACCTTTCTTTTTACTATATTTGACATGTGATCTTGGTGATAATAGATCATTTTAGGGTTGCAGGGGAATATATCTACCCTATAACCCTGTTTTGTTAGTAGTTTTGGCAATGATTGTGATTTAAAGGCTTGTTTTTGAAACTCCTGAATAGGGATTGAATTGTCATAGTACTGTCCGGTTAGAATCAAAGGAACAGATGCATTAGTATAGGGATAACCGCCAAGGGCATTGGGAAAATAGGTAAACCCTTTAAATATATCTTTATAGGATGGACTTTCAGAGATAATTTCGGAAAAAATATCTGAGGTATAAGAATCAAATATAAGGATAATGATATTTTTTTTAGAGGAAAACTGATATTTATGACTATCGTCGATGGAAAACTTTTTATAACTGGGCTTCTCATTTATATCGATGGACGAAGCGGTAAAAAGGAGAGAAATAGTTTGAATCAAGATAAGCATTACTGATATTTTTTTACAGTGCCTGGATAAAAAAGCAGAAAAAGCCAAAGAACTTGCTATTACCGCAAGCCATATGATGGTGTCAATAATCCCTAAGTGTATGTTTTTTTGCCATTCAATGGTTTTACCGTCCAAAAAGCCATAGTCCCAAAGGATAAAATTTCCTTGCAGCCAGAACAATACCCCTA
Source organism: uncultured Myxococcia bacterium (assembly GCA_964617105.1). Classification (GTDB taxonomy): domain Bacteria; phylum CAZTWC01; class CAZTWC01; order CAZTWC01; family CAZTWC01; genus CAZTWC01. Next base: position 1,052 of record CAZTWC010000029.1, on the reverse strand, counting down.
ATGCAAATACCAGCGAACTAACTCTCTGAGCAGTCTTGTCTCCCATCAGGGCAATAACAGAACTAAGAGATACAACCACAATGAAAAAGATTATTATTGGAAAAAAGATTATTTCGGACAGTGCAAAGGTAAATTCATTTATATTGGTGAGATACAACTGCAGAGCCCCAAATACCAAGATGGTACTTGCCAACAGCGCTGACGCCCCAATTGCGGTTAAAGTTCTTTCCTTGTAAAAAAATCGAAAAATCAAATTGTACCCTCTCTTTGGTTGCCATTATGGTTTCAGGCAGGTAGGTCAAAGTTTCAAGGAGATCCCGCTGCTGAAAAAATGATAATTGGCTTTGTACACGCCGGCATTGGCCGGGGCAGATGGTTTGCCCAAATACTTGTGGTGGCAGCGGCTTTCATCGGTATAAGGATCTTGACATTGGCTGGCTGGAGTTTGCTGAAAGATGGCAGATTCATCTTCAGTTACTTTGAGAGGCATCTGGAAAACAAAAGTGTAGGCAAAAGAGATACTGATATTATTAAAGGAAACCGTCAATCCCGCCGCCGGGCCGAAGCGCAAAAAACTGAAAAAATCAACGTAAGCATACTCTTTTTTTACCGCCGGGGTTTCAAAAAAACCTCCTGCCCGCAGCCACAGCCTATCCTCAATCAGATTGTAATCACCTCCCAGCCTAACATTTAAAGTATCACGCCATTTTTTGTGAGTGATAATTTTATCCACCTTTATTTCCTGGCCGATCACCTGGGCAACTATGCCAGCATCCAGAGTATAAGCGTCCATCATAGACCATAGATCGTAATGGATATCCAATTCCAGGTCAAATAGTTCCCTTTTTCCTTGCCGATAGATATAGCGGATGCCTGCTCTCAATTTTATGGGCATGGTCAAGGCAAAGGTTACCCGGTTATCATCTTTACCATTTTTAGTAATAAGTACCTTCTCCTCTCCCATGTTCAAGTTTACTGGCTGCATGTTAATGCGACTGTCATTATTGAAATTTATGGGTAAAATTCGACTGGCAACGGCTATCTCCAGGCTG
>CAZTWC010000028.1:0-22239 GCA_964617105.1 uncultured Myxococcia bacterium | reverse complement strand
GGTCAAGGTAGCAATGGCTCGGCGATTACCTATTTTCCCCAGCGCCCAGGTGGTGACATTACGGGCAGAGGAGGTGGGGTCGTTAAAGAGTCTTATTAAAGTCCCGGTGGCTTTTTCGCTTCCAATACTGCCCAGGGATTTTATGGCTATCCTTTTTACAAATTCGTTATCATCATTCAAAACTTCGATAAGTTTGTCCACTGCCATTTCGTTTCCGATTTCACCCAGAGCCCAGGCCGCTCCCCACCTAACGTCATCGTCTTTGTCATCCAGTAACTTGAGCAGAGGATCTACTGTGGATAAATCCTTTAACTTGCCCAGGCAGTAAGTGGCCATCAGCCGCACAGATGAACTCTGATCACTCAGGGTGCCTATTAATTTTTCGGCAATATTGGCGGGGGCTATTTCCACCAGAGCAGAGATTGCAAAAATACGTGCCGAAGGGGCGCCTTTTTCAAGAATAGTCAGCAGGGGTGCTACCGATGGTTCGCCAATGGAGCTCAATGCTTTTACCGCATTCTCTCTTACATCGGGGTTGCTATGGGCTAATAGATCTATTAAAGAGGCTATTGCTGGTTCACCTATATTCACCAGAGCCTTGGCAGCATGTTTTCTTACGTTCGGGTCCCAGTCTTCCAATTTATCTATCAACAGCGGAATGGCTTTTGGATCAGCAATAATTCCCAGACTTTCAACTGCTTTTATTCTAACTGAACCTTTTTTGTCTTTCACAGCCTCGGCTAGCAAGTGTATGGCATCAGGGCCCAGCCAGCCCAATTCTTCAGCCGCCCGTTCCCTGGCAGAAGTATCCCAGTTATTTAGCATTAAGTCATATTTTTTTTGGTCTTCTTCCGGCAACATACCCGACATCTTTCACGGCAAAGTTAATATTATTTCACTCTATTTATCAATTTTAACTGAAAACAGCAAGAAATTTAACTATATTGTGATATAGTAATTACCATTAGAAATATATTCGGTTTATTTTATTTAATTGGTTATAGATAAGGTGGGAAAAAGAATAATTCTAAGGGGAGATAATTTGAAAGTATATCCCGCCTGGGAAGAGTTTCTTTCCCTGGGGCAAAATTACAATTTAATTCCGGTCTATAGTGAAATCCTGGCGGATATGGATACCCCGGTAAGCGCCTATTGTAAAGTGGCGGCCGGAGAATCTTTCTCCTTTCTTTTAGAAAGTGTAGAGGGAGGTGAACGATGGGCTAGCCACAGTTTTATTGGAATGAATCCTCTAAGGGTGTTTAAGAGCAAGGGCAATGAGGTTATTATCTCTACCGGAGAAGGCGAAGAAAAATTTGTCTCACCACATCCTCTGGAAGAGATGAAAAAAATGCTCCAGAGTTTCAAAGCGCCTTTGTCTGACGATTTAGGCCCTTTTTATGCGGGGGCCGCCGGTTTCATCGGTTATGATATGGTAAGGTTTTTTGAAAAAATTCCCTGCCAGTGCAGCGATGATCTCTCCATGTATGACGCCTATTTTTTCTTTGCCAAAGATATCATTCTGTTTGAAAACCTCTCCTATAAAATCAAGGTTATCTCCAATGTCCATCTGTCCGGTAAAGAGGATGCCTCTATGATGCAGGAGAAATATGATTCAGCCAAACAGACTATTGAAACTGTGGTTCAAAAGTTGAATGGTCCTCAGCCCCAGCGGGGACACAACCTGTCCTCCCGTCAAGATATACCGGTGCCGGATATTGGTAAAGGGGAGTATATGGCATCGGTGGAAAAGGCTAAAGAATATATCAAAGCCGGCGATGTTATTCAGGTAGTATTATCAAGACGTTACGCTTTGCAAGAGGATTTGGATGTTTTTGATATCTATCGCGCCCTGAGAACTTTCAATCCTTCTCCATATATGTTCTATTTTGATCTTCCCGAAATGAAAATTGCCGGCGCATCACCGGAGGTGATGGTTAGAGTTCAGGATAGAACTGTTCAGGTGCGGCCCATCGCCGGAACCAGAATGAGAGGCAAGAATCGGGCCGAAGACTTGGCCCTGGAAGAAGAGCTGTTAGCTGACCCCAAAGAGATAGCCGAACATATCATGTTGCTCGATTTGGGCCGCAATGATTTAGGCCGGATAGCCAAAACCGGAACGGTGGAGGTGACGGACAAGATGGTGGTGGAGCGTTATTCTCATGTGATGCACATCGTTTCCCACGTTTTGGGAGAGATGCGTGATGATGTGGATGTGACCCAGGTGGTTAAATCAACTTTTCCCGCGGGCACCTTGAGTGGAGCGCCCAAAGTCAGGGCTATGGAGATTATTGAGGAGTTGGAAAAACATCGCCGGGGTATATATGGTGGAGCAATCGGTTATTTTGACCTGCAGGGCAATTCCGATCTCTGTATCGCCATCAGGATGCTCTATCAGTTTAATAATTGTCTATATTTTCAGGCTGGTGCGGGTATAGTTTTCGATTCCCAGCCGGAATTGGAATACCAGGAAACTGTCAACAAGGCCAAAGCGCTTTTTAAAGCAATTCAAATGGTAAGGGATGGTTTGGTGCTATGATTTTAATGATCGATAATTATGACTCTTTTACTTACAATATTGTTCAGTATCTTGGGGAATTGGGAGCCCAGGTAGAGGTTTTTCGCAACGACTCTATTACCCTGACAAAGATCGCTGAAATGGCGCCCGATGCAATAATCATTTCTCCCGGACCGTGTACTCCGGCCAAGGCGGGAATCTCGGTGGAAGTGATTAAAAAATTTGCCGGACAAATTCCCCTTTTAGGAGTTTGCCTGGGACATCAGAGCATGGGAGAAGCCTTTGGGGGCAGGGTGATCAGGGCCGAGAAAATTATGCACGGTAAGACTTCGCCCATCCATCACGATCAACAAACAATTTTTAAGGGCCTGTCACTTCCCTTTGACGCTACCCGATATCACTCTTTATTAGTGGAAAAATCGACTTTGCCTCCACAGTTGGAGATATCGGCCTGGACCGAAGATGGAGAAATTATGGGGTTCCGGCATCGTCAATTTTTGCTGGAAGGGGTGCAGTTTCATCCGGAGTCTATATTGACCCTGGAGGGGAAGAAATTGCTAAGCAATTTTTTAGGGATGATTTAGGAACCAGTTATTATGATTAAACAAGCGATTTCGCTGCTGGTGGAGTTAAAAGACCTGACCGGCAAACAGATGAACATTGTTTTTCGGCAAATTATGGATGGCCAGGTCACTCCGGCTCAGATAGGCGCCTTTATTACCGCTTTGAGGCTCAAAGGTGAAACTGTTGATGAGATAGTGGCTGCTGCCCAGGTGATGAGGGAAAAGGTGAAAAAGGTAGATACCGGACTAGATACGGTTATCGATACCTGCGGCACTGGAGGTGATGCCCAGGGGACCATCAATATTTCCACCCTGGCCGCTATTCTTTGTGCCAGTTGCGGAGCCAAAGTTGCCAAACATGGAAATCGTTCGGTTTCATCTCTGTGTGGTAGCGCCGATCTGCTGGAAGGATTGGGGATGAAACTTGATCTTACTCCAGCCCAGGTTCGTTCCTGCCTGGAAAAAACCGGGTTTGGCTTTATGTTTGCACCCTCTTTTCATCCGGCAATGAAGCATGCTATCGGCCCCCGGCGGGAGATAGGGATAAGAACGGTTTTTAATATACTCGGTCCCTTAACCAATCCAGCCGGAGCCAGGTACCAATTAATGGGGGTATTTTCACCTCAACTGACTGAACCTTTGGCTCAGGTGTTGAAAAATCTGGGTTCCAAAAGGGTGATGGTGGTGCACGGCGCCGATGGATTGGATGAAATAAGTATTTGCCAAGAGACCCAAATCAGCGAGTTATTGGCCTCCGGCGAAGTGAAAACCTACAACGTTCACCCCCGGGATTTTGGTTTGGCCAGTGGTAAACTTGATGATATTAAGGGTTCCGGGCCGGCGGAAAACGTGGAGATTTCTCGAAAATTGCTAAAAGGGGAATGTGGGGGAGTGTTACAGAATGCGGTGTGCCTCAACGCAGCTTTTGCCTTAAAGATTGCTGGAATTGCCGAACAGGTACAGGATGGGTTGCGGCTTTGCCAGGATGCTCTAGCCAGCGGTAAGGCCCTGGCCAAGATGGAACAGGTTATAGATGTGAGCAATTCGGTGTAAGCCAGGAGTCATCAATACCTACCCGGAAATCTGGATAAAATAATAAATTGGTAACCATGAATAAAGATAACATCTTATTTAAAATAGCCGACTATAAACGAAAAGAAGTGGACTTTATCAAGCAGCGCCAGCCGCTTTCAATTCTGGAGCGGGAAACTGTTTCTTCCAAACCGCCATCTTTCTCAAAAGCCCTTTTTTCGCGTTCCCAATTAGATAAAAACAAAATCGCCATAATTGCCGAAGTGAAGCGGGCCTCTCCCTCAAAGGGGGTTATTGCCCTTAATTTTGATCCGCTTCAATTGGCATTAACTTACCAGCAAAGCGGTGCTGCCGCTATTTCGGTTTTGACCGATGCGTTTTTTTTCTGGGGCGACCCGCTCCATTTGCGCCGAATAGCCAATAAGGTATCCATTCCGATTTTGCGTAAAGATTTCATCATCGATCCTTACCAGATTCTGGAAGCCAGGATGCTTGGCGCCAGCGCCGTGTTGCTTATCGCCGCTATTTTAAGCACGGAGCAGTTGAAAGAATATTTGCAGATAACAGCCCAAAGGGGAATGGATGCACTGGTGGAGATCCATTGCCAGGAGGAGTTGGACAAGGCTTTGGAGGCAGATGCTCAAATAATTGGCATCAATAATCGCGATTTAACCAATTTTGAGGTTAAACTTGAGACCGGTATAAGGTTAATTAAGCAGATCCCTTCCCATAAAAAAGTAGTGGCAGAAAGCGGCCTGAAAACCAAATCGGATTTGGGAAGTTTTTTCGATGTGGGGTGCGCCAATTTCCTGATAGGAACATCTCTGATAACTGCCGGTGCAGCCGGAGATATGGCCGGAGTTCAAGAGAAGTTACACTCTTTATTATCAGTAAGTTAATTTGTTGGGAGATACTCATTATGACAAAAGTTAAAATCTGTGGGCTTACCAGGCTGGGAGATGCGTTGCAGGCGGATAACCTGAAGGCTGATTTTTTGGGGTTTAATTTTTATCCCAAAAGTCCCCGTTATTTCAGTCCGGAAAAATATATGGGAATCAGGGACAATTTGCCGTCAGGCCCCAAAAAGGTAGGGGTATTTGTTAATCAACCCCTGGAAGAGGTGGCCGCTATAAGAGATCAATTGCGCCTGGATTACCTTCAACTTCACGGTGATGAGAGTCCCGATTATTGTAAGCGGTTGGGTGGTAATATTATTAAAGCCATCCGGGTTGCGGACTTGAAGGATATAGAGATGATGCAAAATTATCAGGTTCCCCTTTATCTGCTGGATACCAAAAACGAGGGGTTATACGGGGGAACCGGCGATACCTTTGACTGGGAATTGGCGCTCAAAGCCAAACAATACGGAGAATTTTTTGTGGCGGGTGGGCTTTCCCCCTTTAATATTAAATTGGCGATTAGAAAAATAGAACCCTTTGGGGTGGATGTATGTGGCGGTGTGGAGGGAGAGATCGGTTATAAAAATTATACCAAAATGGCCGATTTTATCAAGCGGGCCAAAAACCCCCAGACAGTGAAGAGGTAAATTTTCTTATTTGAGCAGGTTTAATCTTATGAACGGAAATTGTGCAACAGAACAAAGTAAAAAAATCGATGCCGATAGATCTAAAAGTTATTTTGGCAATTTTGGTGGACAGTATGTGTCAGAGATTCTGATGCCAGCACTGCAGGAGTTGGAGGAGGCATATAAACATCATTTCTCCAGTTCCGATTTTCAAGAGGAGTTTCGTGGCTGGTTAAAGAATTACGCTGGTCGCCCATCCCTGCTCTATCGGGCCCGGAATCTGGAAAAATATTTAGGCAGGAATTTGCATATCTATCTGAAGCGGGAAGATCTCAACCATACCGGCGCCCATAAAATCAACAATTGTTTGGGCCAGGCTATTTTGGCCCGGAAAATGGGGAAAAATAGAATTATCGCAGAAACCGGCGCCGGCCAGCATGGTGTAGCTACTGCCACGGTGGCTGCCCTGATGAACTGTGAGTGCGATATCTACATGGGCGCTGAGGACGTTCGGCGGCAGCAGTTGAATGTTTTTAGGATGGAACTTTTAGGGGCCAGAGTGATCCCGGTTCATTCCGGTTCTAATACCTTAAAGGATGCTATGAATGAGGCTCTGAGAGATTGGGTGACCAATATCAGCAACACTTACTATCTGATTGGTTCCACTGCCGGCCCCTATCCTTACCCGGAGATGGTGCGTAATTTTCAGATGGTTATTGGTGAGGAAGTAAAACAGCAACTGTGTGATTTAGAGCAGCGTTTACCCGATTATTTGATTGCCTGTGTGGGAGGTGGCAGCAATGCCATGGGCCTCTTCTACCCCTTTTTCAACTATAAAGAGGTTAAATTTATTGGGGTTGAAGCCGCTGGACACGGAATAGAAACCGGCAAACATGCAGCCACTTTAAACTCCGGCAGAGTTGGGGTGCTGCACGGTAGTCAATCATATTTGCTGCAAGATAAACACGGTCAAATCAGCCTGCCTCACTCAATTTCTGCGGGGCTCGATTATCCAGGGGTTGGACCGGAGCACTCCTATTATAAAGATATTGGTCGTTGCCATTACTATGCGGTAACTGATAAACAGGCTTTGGAAGCATTCAAAAGACTGTCAAGGGTAGAGGGGATTATTCCCGCCCTGGAGAGTTCCCATGCAGTGGCTTATTTATTGGATAATCATCACAAATTTGAGGATAACCGGATCGTGGTGGTAAATCTTTCCGGACGAGGCGACAAGGATGTGCAGGAGATATCTGAGTTGGAGGATATAGATGGATAACAGTATAAACAGGGTTTTTAGGCAATTAAAAAAAGAAGGAAGAAAAGCCCTGATTCCCTATATAACCGCAGGTGATCCTGACCTGGAAGTAACTGGCGAAATTATTACCGTCCTGGAACAGGAAGGTGCCGATATAGTGGAGTTGGGGGTACCCTTTTCCGATCCAATGGCTGATGGGCCAGTGATCCAACGGGCCAGTGAGCGAAGCCTAAAAAAGGGCACCAACTTGACGGGTATGTTTGATTTTTTATTCTCTTTGCGCAAAAAGTGTTCAATACCGATAATTTTATTCGGTTATTACAATCCTTTTTTACAATACGGACTCCAGCGTCTTTTGCAAGAGGCTTCTTTTTGCGGGGTGGACGCCTTTTTGATGGTTGATTTTCCTCCTGAGGAGAGTCGGGTTTTTCGGGAGGAAGCGGCTAAAAAGAATATCTCTCTGATCTATCTCTTAGCTCCCAATAGTGACCAGAACCGGATGGAAGTAGTCTCTTCCCACAGTTCAAGTTTTATCTATTATGTTTCTATGACCGGAGTTACCGGCAGCAGTCTGGTAAAATCAAAAGGTATGGAGCAACAGGTAACTGCCATCAAAGAGATAAGCAAAAAACCAGTTTGCGTAGGTTTTGGTATTGAGACGGGTCAACAGGCAGCGGAAATCTCCGCTTTTGCTGATGGTGTAATTGTTGGTTCGGCCCTGGTAAAACTGATAGAACAGCACGGAGATGATCGAAAAGCTATTATTAAAAAGGTGGCAGCCAAGACCAGGGAGTTGCGATCCGCTATCAGGTAACAGGTTTCAAATAGATGTTTGGGGTAGATTGCGGCTATTATAGTTTAGAAGTAAAATTAGCACCATAATTATTGGGAGGATAAAAATGGGCAGAACAGTTATTGCCGGAGGGGGTATAAATGGTTTGTTAATCGCTGCTTTACTGGCCCATGGAGGTCAAGAAGTAGTGGTGCTGGAGAGGCGAAATTCGGTTGGCGGAAGGGCAAAAATTCTTAATCGGAATGGATTTACTATTGACAATGGCATCCACGTAGTTCGCTTTGGCCCCTATTCTGCCCTGGCCAGGATTTTTTGCCACTTGGGTAAAACCATCGAATTTTTTCCCATTCAAGAGTCACACTTGCTGGACTTTGACAATCAGGTAAAACTGTTTCCCACTAGTCCCGCCGGATTTCTAACAACCTCTCTCTTTAGTTCCCCGGAAAAGTTGTATGCCCTTTATTTGGCCGCCAAAATCAAGTACTCCTCTAACCTGGAAGAGTTGATGAGAAAGAGTGTATACCAGTGGATGGAGAAGGAAAGGATCGGTGGAGGAATTAAACGTTTTTTTCAACTGCTGGCTGCCTCTATGCTGGTTTGTCCTTTTCATCACAAAGCTTCAGCCGGCGAGTTGCTGATTAATATCCAGAAGGTTCTCAAAAGTGGTTACTCGGCGCTCTATCCCAGACAGGGATGGTCGCCCCTGTTTGAATTTTTACTTCAGCAAATCGAGAGTAATGGTAAAATTTATACCCGTACCAAGGTGGATAAAGTATTGGTCAAGGATGGTAAAGTAAGGGGAGTGATTGCCAATGGCAGAGAAATAGCCGCCGACACAGTGATTATCAACCTGCCTATTAATAACTTGCCCTCCATGGCGAATAGGCAAGATATTAGTGAGGTTTTTTTAGAAAAATGCAGCCAGGTATTACCCACCTCCGGGATATCCCTGGATTTTTGTCTTGACCGGCAAATCTCTCAGGACCAGGGGTGGTGGTACCTGTATAACTTAAAAGCCTACGGTTTGTTTACTTCTAATCTGTGTCCATCTCTGGCACCTCATGGCAAACAGTTATTTACCCTGTTTAAACCGATTTCCGGTCAGGAGATAAACGATAAAAAGATAGTAAAGCGGCAAATAGGCGCCCTCAAGCGTACCATTTTTTCTCTTTTCCCCTCTTTTCAGGATAGTATCGAATGGGAGCGAGCCCAGGTTTTGCCGGTGGTGGATGGCTGCGAAGTGAATATTTTTCAAACCCAATATGATCGACCCGGGGTTAGAGTGCCCGGGGCAGAGGGACTTTTTCTATGCTCCGATGCAGTATCTGCACCCGGTGCTGGCGGTGATGTTGGTAATGAAGCGGTAATCTCCTGCTTCAGGGAACTTACCGGACAGCAACTATAAGTGTCACTATGTTAACTTATCTCCACATAAAAAATTTAGCCTTGCTCCAGGATATATCTCTGGAGTTTGGTCCTGGATTAACCGTTATTACCGGCGAAAGCGGCTCCGGTAAAACTATGCTGATTTCGGCTCTCAGTCTTTTACTTGGAGCCAGGGCAAAAAGCAGCGATATACGTACCGGTTGCGAAAAGGCAGTAGTAGAGGCGGTATTTGATTTGGAAAGAGATCCTTCCCTGGAGGAGTTGTTGGAGTCACAGGGGATTCTCTGGGAAGATGAATTGGTTATCCGCCGGGTATTATCAAACCAGGGGCGTAGCCAGATTTTTCTTAACCAGCAACGGATATCTTTACAGGGGTTAAAAAATATAGCCATTAATCTCTGCGAGATTTGCAGCCAACACGAATTTCACCGCTTGGCTGATTCCGGTTTCCATACTAATATCATGGACCAGTATCTTAGCAATTTATCTTTGCTGGCCCAGGTAAAAAAAGATTACCAACTTTTACACGATTTGTTGCAGCAGCGGGAAGAGTTGTTGTTGTTGGAAAAAGAGAGCCAGGCCCGCCAGGATTACCTGGAATACCAGTTACAGGAGATTGAACGAGTCAACCCGCTGGCTGGAGAAGATCTGGAGTTGGATCAGAAAAAGGCTCTTTTGAGTTCAGCGGAAAAACGGGCTCAGATGGCCATGGAAGCGGATAATGCCCTCTATTCCTCCGAGGAGTCTATTCTTGGCGGTTTATATAAGGTATTGGCATTACTAGATCAATTGTCCAATTTGGATGAAAATCTTCAAGAGATGGCCAAAACCATGTCAAACTGTTATGTGGAACTGGAAGAGATTGCCCGAGATTTGAACTCTTACGGTCAAAAAATAGAGTATGACCAGGGGGAGTTAGACCGGGTGGAAGAGCGTATTTTTACCTTGAATCAATTGAAACGTAAATTTGGCGGCAGCCTGGAGGAGGTTTTTCTCAGCCGGGAAAAAATGGTAGGAGAAAAAGAGAAGATTGAAGCATTAAATCGAAATTTGACCGGTATAGACCGGCAAATAGAGGAGCAGTTTAAAATATACCGGGAAAAAGCTGATTCTTTATCTCACCAGCGAGGGCAGGTGACCGGGGAATTTTCTGAACAGTTGAAAAATGAATTGGTAGATCTGAAAATGCCCGATGTCCAGTTTCAGATTGAATTCAAGTCACACCCCAAAACTTTAGAAGGGATATCTCCCGGGGGATGGGAAACTCTGCAATTTTTAATCTCAACCAACCGGGGAGAAGAACCCAAACCCCTGGCCCAGGTTGCTTCGGGTGGTGAGATGAGTAGAATTTTATTGGCATTTAAAAATTTGTTACGCCAGCGAGACCCGGTTTCAACCTATGTTTTTGATGAAGTGGATGCCGGTATAGGCGGAGAGATGGCCAATAGAGTGGCAAAAAAGTTATCAACAGTATCTCAAGAGCACCAGGTGATTTGCGTTACTCACAGTCCCCAGATTGCGGCCCGGGGTAATAGCCAATATCGGGTGATTAAACAGCTGGAAGGAGAGCGGACTGTTACTTCGATAATAAAATTAGAAGATGAAGATCGAAACCAGGAGATCGCCGCCTTGATGGGGAGTACAGGAAAAATTTCACTGAGGCATGCGGCGGCATTACGGGAAGAGGTGGCTAAAAAATTGACACCCCGGGATAATTAGGATAATTTTTATTTGGACAGCATTTATAATACCAAAAAACAGGTAATATAAATGCAAATACTAGGAGGGTAATAGATGTTGACTCTAACGCGGAAATTGGGAGAAAGTATCCGAATTGGGGATGAGATCCAAATTGTGGTGAAAGAGATAAAGGGGCGGCAGGTGAGAATAGGGATAAATGCACCCAGAGAATTATTTGTTTGCCGGGAAGAGTTGTGGGAACAAATTCAAAATCAAAACCGTGAAGCGGCTGGCACAGAATCCAATTTGGATTTGGGCAAATTGGCTGAAATTCTAAAAAAGAATTGAGGAGGTCCTTGTGAAATACGATACAACTCGATTCGGCCAGGTAGAAATAGCCGATGATATGATAATCTCTATGGGACAAGGGATTTTAGGTTTTGCTAAGTTGAGAAAATATTTTATCCTGGACCATGCTCCTGGATCTCCATTCAAATGGCTGCAATCTGCCGAAGATTCTGGCGTGGCTTTTGTGATTTGTGAGCCAGGTAATTTTAAAAGGGATTACCAGATATCAATCAAGTGGTCCGAATTGACCACTATTTTAAATCAAGGGGATAATAATGAGCTTCTGGTGGCATTAATGGTTGCTATTCCAGAGGATCCCACCAAGATGACGGCAAATTTACGCGCTCCCTTGATCATCAATTTGGTCAATCTAAAAGCCATGCAGTATGTTATCTTAGACCAGGAACTTCCCTTGAAGTTTCCGGTACTGGAGGGGATTCAGAATTTGGAGAACCAGCCTCAGGTAGAAGAGATCCTCAAGATAAAAAAATAAAGACAATCCAAATTTAGATTGGGTGATGCGCCGTTCTCGTTGCCCGATTATTTATTGAACCAGATCTAGATCTGATATCTGTCGGGGACAGAGTTTGCTATTGCTGTATGCGTAATAGAGAATCCCGGTGATCGATTTAAAAACAGTCTCAGTTTGTGGTTGCTTATAGTCTGGGATAATCAAGTTAGATATCCGCAATTTTTCATCTACCATAAAATCACCGTAATTATTGGGTTCATCTGGGTTTTGTTGGGTCACCTTTACGTTTTCTACCTTTACAAATAGCGATTCGTATGCCTCTGCTTTACTGCCGCCGGTGCCAACTTCATCTGGTTTTACTATAATCGGAATGGGGGTTTGTAGCCCTTGCTTGACAGTGTAAGTGACATCGGTTATTTCGGCCAGATCGTAGTACTCTTTGTAAATCCCCTCCAGGTCAACCACCATTCCAAAGCCTAAATCTTTGGCCAATTTGGAACCGGTATAGACAAAAATGCCACTGTATGGGCCACCCGTTTTGTCCTGGACCCAAAAACCGTTGCTATTCTTTCCCTCAACCGCTTTGACAGCTGTAACCACCACATCTTTTACTGCTACTTTGCTACCTTCGGCTGGATGCTTGGGGTGCTTGGGATCGCGAATAGCGGCGATGGAAAAAGCACAGGCACCGCCACTGGCATTAGGTTGCTCCGGGCACAGATCGCAGACGTCACCAATTTTATCGCCATCCTTGTCAGCCTGGTCAGGATTTTTCACTTGAGGGCAGTTGTCCTGGTCATTGTCAAGGCCATCGCTATCCCGGTCAGACAAGTTTATGCTGCTGCATTGGCTGGTATTGGCCTGTAAAGGGCAGGGATCGCAGATATCTCCCACTCCGTCCTGATCGTGATCTGGTTGTAGGTTGTCCGACATGGGACGTTTAGGATTAAACATGCTGGGGCAGGAGTCTTGCTGGTTGGGGATACCATCGGCGTCTTTATCATCGCTGGTGCTCTGGCCGCTGAACTCTCCCTGGCGGAAGGGCACACAACTTGGCTCTCTCTCTGGCGTATCACAGAAAAATAGAGGATAAGGACTTTTAGCTGTCAGGTTGCTTCGCAGGGTGGGGAGGTCGATGGGATAATCACTTTTTAGACACAGTCGCTTGGCTGAGCCGCACAGGTCGATTTTATCACAGGCCTGTCCATCTCTTCCTAAAAGCGCCTCGATAATTGATGCTTCGCCGTACAGGGTTTTACCGGCCCGCATTACCAGAGCCACATCTTTTAACTTAGTGCGGATAGCCTCGCCATACCCGCAGTCGCCACGGCAATCGTAGATAGAGATATCGGCCCACAGGTCTTTTTTCAGGGCGCCGGTTTTCAGGGCCACGCCACAGGCTCTGGCCGAATTGGCAGTGGCCATGTCAAACAACTGCTTATCGGAAAAATAACGGTTGTAGTAATTTTCGTTTAGGAAAACAGCGCAATCCAACTCTCTGAGCATATTCATGGAGCCAGAGGCGGTCCAGTCTGTACCCAGGGAGATATTAACTCCCATCCGATTAAAAATAGGGGTCTGGGCAGTATGTCCGTAAAGGTCAATATTGCTTCGGGGCGACCAGATCAAAGAAGTCTGGCCGGCAGCCATTATCCCAATATCCGCCGGGTCGCAGCCTACACAGTGGATAAAGGCGCTGGTGGGCATAATCAGGTCGTGTCCACCTTTTTGGGTGGAACTTACGCAGGTAAATTCATTGTGTGCTTCCGGGTCAATTCCTTCGGCTACATGAGGGATATAGGCTGAATATTTGTCCATGGCATCACGGCTGTCAATTTTGCCGTAATCACAGGAGTTGCTGAGAAGTTTTCCCGAACTGTCGCCCAGGGGAAAAGTGGTGTATTTGAGGCTGGCTACTCCCAGACCTTCATTATCCCGGTCCAGGTTGCGCAATAACCCCTTAGCCCCACCAGAGCCGGCGATAGACACTGTGCCGCTTATAATATTGCGGATTTCGCCCCAGATAATCGCGTTGTTGCTGCGGTCGGAAGATGCTGATATTTTAGTATGTCCGCGTTTGGCCTTGCGCCAATCGTGGCGGTGTTCATACCGCTCCATGCCATGATCCGCCGGGTGCATTAGGGTAAAAGTGATATGATCGTGAGCATTTATCCAGGCCGGGGCGATCATGCCATTGGGGCAAAGTATCTTGGTAGCGCTAACTGTTTGGGTAGAGCAGTCACAGCCGACACAGGTTATTTTTCCCGATTGGTTTACCAATACCTGGCCACCTCTATAGACAGCATCGGGCGCTAAAACATTGCCGGCCAGCAGCAGGGATTGATCGCCATCAATAACCTGGCATCCCTGAATGGAAGAGGGAAAACTAAAGTTGCACTGGATCTCTTTTTCTTTTTGACCTCCAGTGGAAGTAGAGTCGTCAATAGAGGGGGAGTCGTTGTCGGCCGGGAGGCCTCCATCGTTTACGTTGGGGTCAATAGTTCCCCCATCGTTCTTGTTGACATTGCCTCCAGTATCAGACGGGAGCCCACCAGACCTCACTCCGCAGGAGAGAAGAGAGATTATGGCCAGGAAGATGAGCAGATTTAAGAACGGAAAGAATTTCCGGCATTTTAATGCTGGGAGGACAAAATGGGTATTACTTTTCAGAGTCATACTCGTTCCCCGGGCCAATGTTGATTTTATGTTGAAGGATATCGGAATCAGGATTGTTTGATAATAAAGATACAGGAAGGGTCTCCGTTGTTGACGCATTCGATCTCTTCTACTGTTTTTTTTCCCTCAAATATCGCCTCACTGATGCCGGCTAAAAAGCCTTTAAAAAAGGCGCAGGGATTTATTTTTAATTCTTGATAATTTTCCTGGACCAGAACCGAGTTGGTAACTTCAAAGGTCAACTGTTTTCCTTGCCAGTCCAGTTCTACCGGTTCGAAATTGCCTAAACCCATCTCTCTGGTAATCCGGCACATAAAAGCGATAAACTTGCCGCCGCCTTCAACCTGGGCAGTATAACGTTCTGCTAAGCGGCTGCCATAGTTGAAGCCGATGGAGTAAAGTATTTGTTTAACCTTCTCCGTGTCTATTTCCTGGGCAAATTCGGAGAAAGAGGCCAAAATTTCCGCTAATACATTAGCATGCAAAAGGAACATTCGCTCTTTATGGTAGGTTAAGGAAGCGGTGGCTTCATCATAATTTAAAAATTTTATAATATTATTAATCATCATTTCTCCTTGCAGACTAATATTAGGGTTAGTCGCTACCAATCCAATTATCATTAAGTATAATAAAAATCGGTATTGTTGTCAATAATCAGTAAGACTAAAATATCTGGTCTCGAATTGGGCAAAAAAACCATACAAAAACTATACTGAATGTAGTATATTAACAGGTTCGGTAAAAAATTGAGATACCAGTTAATTTTTAGATGGACATTAGAGAGGAACACCATGCAAAAAAAGAACTTTTTAATTTTAGTATTGTGTTTTTTGTTTTCAAGTAATTTTTTCTCCTGTATCACCGATGAGCAGCGGGATAACCCCTTTGATGCAAAGGCAAAAACAGTCTTTCAAAAGAAGGGGAGCCTAAAGGGAAAAATTGTGCTTCAGGATCAACTTCCTCCCCTGGGCACTACAGTTAGACTAACTTCCACCCTGGAAACCAAAGAAGTAACCACTGACACTCAGGGAGAGTTTCATATCACTGGTCTTACTCCTGATAAGTACACTGTAACCGTGTCACGGGAAGGTTACCGGGAGCACACCGAGCAGGTGGAGATCGAAATTGATAGACTAATGAATATTGGTGAACGGGTTCTACAGAACAAGATAGGCTCCAGCCGGGGGTTTGTTTTCCTTTTTGATGAGAATGGCCTGTCAGAAGTTGATCGCCAGGGGGCAAGAGTAACTTTTATTCGTCAGGTTACCGGTTCATCAGCCCAGGCGCTGACAGTTGGAAAATTACAGGCAGACGATGAACAGGGTGGTAGTGGTTGTGTACCTGCCGCCATTGACCTCACCCGCCGTTCTTACTCTGCCATTAGTAATCCCGATGGCTCTTTTTATCTAAGTGGTATTCCCGCAGGTGATTATCAGGTTCAAACTTCAAAAAATAATTATGCCCCAGACCAGGGCAACAATAAGACTGTCACTGTGCAAGAGGAAAAAACTTCCACTATGAGCGATTTGAAGTTGCGCAAGGTTACCGGCGTGGTAGAGGTAAAACTGAGACAGGAAGATAAATCTTTAAAGTTGGTGGAATATACCAAAGAGAGCCAGGTGGTGCTTTCGCTCTACGCTTTTGGCGAAGCGGTTGACAGAATGCTGGTAAGGGAAGATGAGATCAAAGAAGATGAGGTTATTCCCGAGAAGGAATGGCTGGAGTATAAGGCGGAACACGAGTTTACTCTGAGTGAAGGGGATGGTAAAAAACTGATTTATGTCAAGTTTCGTGACCGCTATTGTCAAGAGAGCAAAGTTTATATTGGAGTGGTAACTCTTGATCAAACCGTTCCCCAAATTGAGAAATTGTCTGTTGCCGAAGATAAAGAGGCGGTGAATGATAGTCCGGTGGGGTTGTTGTTGGATTCCTCCGATAATTTAACCGCTATTCATCTTCTTTGGTTGAGTGAAAAAGACCTGGCCGATGAAGAAGTGTTAAAAGATGTTCAATCTCGACCCTATATTGACAGTGTTGCCTATTTTTTACAGCAGGATGCTACCAGCGCAAAGGTGGTGGATGAGCCAAAAACCGTTTATGCCCGGGTATCGGATTTGGCTGGCAATATTTCTGAAACCGTTAAGGTGGAGTTTGAATACGACAGCCAGGCACCGGTGATAAAAACCGGTTTTCCCCGTTTGGCTCAAGGTTCATCTGCGGTAAACGTGTTGGATATAGATGTGGAATTGGGGGTTGAGAAAGCCAGTCATTACGATCTATTAAATGGCCTAAAGGATTGCAGCCACGCCAAATATCGTCCTATAGAACCAAAGGTTCGCTTTTTGCTGGAGGCGGGCGATGGTGACAAAAATGTCACCCTCTGTGCCATTGATAAAGCCAGCAATGTGGCCACTGCCAGTAGTTCAATAAAATTAGATACCGTGCCTCCCCAACCGTCAGCCACCGATGCTATCCTGCTTGCCGACACCCAGGGTACTCCCCGCCCGGTCAAAGTGGTAAAAGATCGTGATATCTTTTTTAAACTTAATGCCTCTGGGGCTGATGGATACGAGTTGGCGGAAGGTGCTCCAAATTTTTCCGCCAGTAATCCCAGCGGTTATCAAAAGGGTAATTACCAGAGCCTGGTGGCATTTCAATTGTCGGAAGGGGAAGGTATTAAAACCGTATTTTGCCGCTTTTTTGACCAGGCCGGAAATATCTCCAACGTGCATAGAGAAACCCTCTATTATGCTCAAAAAGTTCCTCGTACCGAGATGGTGCTGGACGGCGGCTCTGCCTATACTGGCGACCCCCGTGGACAGGTAGAAGTGCGTATTTTTGTCCAGGATATGGAGGGGTTGGCAGCGGCCGAACTCCGCTATTCTGAAGATGCCCAGGAGTTGTTGAAACAGGAGTTTCAATCTTTTGTGAGTGTATTTAACTATATTTTTAAAGAGCCCCAGGGTCCAAAAAACCTGTACGCTCAAATAAAAGATACTGCTGGTAATGTCAGTAAAATTTTCTCTGCTGGTATCATCTGGGATGCCCAGATTCTAGCCGGGACTTGCCAGATCAACCAGGGGACGGGATATACCAACAAACGGCAAGTCAAAGTTAAAATCTTGAGCAAAGAGAATGACTTGCAGCGGGTGCGTCTTTCCAGTCGTCTTCCCATGGGGGGGGCGGCCTGGCTAGATTTTGACCCCGCCAACCCGGAAGTGGATTTTCAACTACCCGCTGGAGATGGCCAAAAGAGCGTGTATATCTCATTTGAAGATATGGCAGGCAACCGGCTGGATCGAGGTGCGGAATGCGCCATCACCCTGGATACCAAACCACCTTTCTCGGTTTCTGTGGTCATCAACGGCGGTCAGGCCAGGACCGCCAGCCGCGATGTACGTCTATATTTACGGGCTAGCGATGATCGGGGTCTGAAGCGTTTCTACCTGTCCAACCAGCCCGATTTTAAAGAACAAAAAGAGATAAACAGCCTGGGACAGCACAACTGGAAGTTGGCTGAAGGCGGCGGAGTCAAGACCGTCTATTTCAAGGCTTTGGATTTGGCTGGTAACCAGACTGTGACCCAGGACAGTATTGAGTTTGACAGTGGTTTCAAACCTGAAGGTAATGTCACTGTGCAAGATGGAGAATATATTCAGAAACCGCTGATAACCCTGGTTATGGGGCTTCCTACTGCCGCCACGGAGATGGAGATCTCCGGAGACCTGGAAGGGGGAAAAGTGCTACGGGAGGCAGCAGCAGTCAAGAGGGTGGTAGAACTTAGCCGCAGCGAGGGGGAAAAATGGATCAACGTCACTTTTTACAATTCTGCCGGTAAAATATTAACCAGCCTGGAGGCTGCAACTTTTCTGGATCTGCATCCACCAGTGTTGCAATCTCTCCTTTTAGAGGGATAGGTCATGAACGGCCAGAAATCTCATACCGCCACTGCCAAGCCCGATATAGAGATGGCGATGGTTGTTAGCGATGGATTAGGCAGCGGTATCGATTCCTTTCAGGTGGATACCACCACTGCTTTTTCCAGCGCGGTGTGGCAGGAGTTTAAAAATCGGGTGCAATATTCCCTGCCCGATCCCGGTATTGATGGCAACAAGAACATTTTTGTCCGTATTCGCGATCGGTCCGGCCGGACCTCGATCCCTTTTAGTGCCTCTATGATTTTAGATCAGACCCCGCCATTGATTACATTCAATGCAGTGCGGGCTCGTCCATACGAGCGCTCTTTGCGGGTAGAGTTTACCTGGTGCTGCCAAAAGAGCGGCATAGCGGGTTTTAAATTTTTACATAGTTTGGATGGAGTTAATTTCAGCAACAGCCAATTTGTCTTTTGGGATGAGAAAAAGATCACCGATTTAGGCAATGGTGAATACAAGTGGGAAGGAATATATAAGGCATCTCACTTAGTGGTGGGCAAGAGAAATTACTTGCGGGTACGGGCTTCTGATGCGGTTGGCAATCTGTCGGTGGCATCGCAAATCTTTTCCAGTATTCCGGCCGGGGTAGATGATGATGGTGATCATATCTCCTTTTCTAGCGACAACTGTCCCACGGTGTCCAATCCTAAGCAAGAGGACAGCGACCTCAACGGTATTGGCGATATTTGCCAGGGGATGGACCCGGATGGAGATGAGATATTGACGGGAGAAGACAACTGTCCCGAAGCCGCCAACCAAGATCAGGTGGATACCGATGGCGATGGAATTGGCGATCTGTGTGACTTTGATCAGGATGGTGATGGTTACCAGGATATTGATGAAAAAACCTTTGGCAGTGATCCTAATGATGCTAAATCCACTCCAGCCGATAAAGACAAGGATTTTATGCCAGATGGCCGTGACAACTGCCGTACCATTGCCAACCCGGAGCAAAAAGATCTGGACGGCGATGGCCTGGGTGATCTTTGCGATCAGGATATAGATGGTGATGGCTATACTAACTCTGATGAGTGCACGGCCCAGGATAAAAGTATCAATGAAACTTGTCTTATTGACTCGAACATTGACCACACTGGAATAAGTAACCCCTTTTCCGATGAATCTGTTCCTGATGACACCGACAACGACAAGATCGGCGATTTTAACGACAACTGCCGTGAAAAAGTGAATCGGGATCAGTTGGATTTGGACAAAGATGGATTGGGTGATGGGTGTGATCAGGATATCGATGGCGATGGGTACAGCAATTTTGATGAGGAGTTGGGTAATCAGTCTAATCCCTTTGATGACCGTTCCAAACCCTTTGACAGTGATGAAGATTTTATTTCGGACCGTATTGATAACTGCCCCCTGGTTAAAAATCATGAACAGGGTGATTATGACTATGACCGTTTTGGAGATCTTTGCGATGATGATGATGACAACGATGGATACAAGGATGATGATGAATGTTATAACCTGTCAAATCCAGATGACACCAGTTGCGCCAGTTTCCAGTCCAATCCTTTAGATAAAAACTCCACTCCTCCTGACCGGGATGGCGATTTTATCTCCGATGGCCGTGATAATTGCCCTACCAGCACCAACCAGGCCCAGACCGATACTGATGACAATGGTGTGGGCGATGCTTGTGAGCCTGATATTGACGCCGACCTGATTCCCGACTCTTTTGACAACTGTCCCCAGGTGCGTAATTCTGACCAGAAAAATACCGATTGGGAGGTGTTTTATACCCGGCTGAAAGCCAATCCCCTGGGTTTACAAAAGTTGAAAGATAACTCTCTGGGTATCGAACAGTGGGATTTGAGCCGCCGTATAGGCAACAATTCTTCTTTGAAGACTGAGTTAGAAGGGATTGTGGCTATTAGTTTCGACCTATTAGGTGATATTTGCGATGATGATGATGACAACGATGGATACCGCGATGATGACGAACGGCTGGGCAATCAGTCTGATCCTTTTAATGCCGAATCTTTGCCCCAGGATGGAGACAACGATTTTATCTCTGATAGGCGTGATAACTGTCCTGAGATAAAAAACTTAGACCAGAAAGACAATGACAGCGATGATCAGGGGGATGTGTGTGATAAAGACGATGACAACGATGGTTTTAAAGATCTGGACGAGTGCATCAACCCCCAGGATAAAGATGATACCAGTTGCGCCAATTTTCAGTCCGATCCCCTGAATCAGTTTGATCGCCCACTGGACAGCGATAATGACAAGTTCAGTGACTTGAGCGACAACTGTGTTTACAATTTTAATCCCGGCCAGGAAGATATTGATGGCGATGGTCAGGGAGATCTGTGTGACAAAGATACTGACAATGATGGCGTTAACAATAATATCGAGATTTTGGCAGGAACCAACCCCACTGACAAAGAGAGTTATCCCATGCCCGAGGTGGCGGTATCAAAGGTAGAGGGGCCCAATAGTTTTGCTCAGGGCTCAGGACCCTTTTTAGTGAAGGTGGAGGTTTCCAACCGCAGCTATGTTGAAGTGCGCAAATTAAAAGTAGATCTGGTATTGGTTGATAACCAGGGACAAGATCTATCCCAGCATTTCAATATTACCCAGGGTGGTAACAACCCCTCGGCTCTGGCCTATAAAAGCAGTGGCGAATTCATCTTTTTTCTGCAGGTAAACAGTAATGCCCCCAAGGGAACAGTGGTGAAGGTAAGCGCCGAAGCCTTTGGACGCGGTGGGATCAACGATATCCATATAACCGAGGATAAAAGGCTTTTGGCCATGCAAAATATTCCCATTTTGGAGTCACCGCCAGTGATAGTGAGCGTGCCGGCACCAGCCAGCATGGAAAAGGGCGGCCAGGTGGTTGGTAAGTTTATTGCCGCTGATCCAGATGGCAGCAAGCCGGTTTTTGCCTTTAAAATTCGCGATTCTTTGATCAAAGACCCCAATACTGGCGAAGAACTTCCCCCCAACTGGCTGGAGGAGAACACCCATTTTCAGGTTTCTCAGAAGGCAGATGATCTGGGTCGCACCGTGGCTACCTTGACGGTGTTTGATTTTAGTAATACCCAGCGGCTCTTTCCACCCTATGTAGTTACTGCTATTGCCAAAGACGCCCAGGAGGAAACCGTAAAAGTAACCTCCACCTGGGTGGTGGCCGTGGAAGGCACTCCATCCAGCCCTACTTTTACCGAATTTCCAGAGATCAAAAGGCAGAAGGATGATCAGGGTAATTGGCTGAAGAGTTTTGATTTGGCGGCGTACGAAGGCCAAGAGATTTTTTTGCAGGTAAAAGCCATTGACGCTGATACCAACAAAAATAATGACCAACCTAAATTGACTTTAAAGCAACTTCATCCTGGCATGAAATTCGAAAATAAAGGTAATGGTATCGGTCATCTCTTCTGGAAGGTGCCCTATACGTTGGCGAAAAAGATAAATGGAGATAAAGATACGTCTGAGGATTCCAATTATACTATTGAGATCAAGGCTGTTGATACCACCAAGCAGGCGCCCGATACCACTGGTAAATACGTGGTGCGTATCCTTAACAAACCCCGGCTCCGAAATGTAACCTCTAAGCAGTTTGTCTTGCTGGGCCGGACATTGACCCTGAATGTAGATGCTTCTGATGAGGGCGGTGAGATTCATTACCATCCCCAACAGACTTTAAGCGCCAATGACTCTGGCAAGCAGGATCTTTTAGGGGTCACTACCAGTGGTAAGGCGGTATTTGCTTTTATTGGTGAAGAGGCAGATAAAGATAAACAGTACAACTTTGAAATAACTGCCGAAGATGCTGAAGGCGGCCAAGACAAGGCATCTTTTCAGGTAACAGTTTCTGGCATTGAAAACAATAATTTGCTGGCCAAAGGGATAGATACTATCGGCGCTACTGATTATACCTGGGACAAAAAGGATATAATCATCGAGCAGGGCACAGTGAAGATTATGGGTAAACATATTTTTCGTAATGTCTGGATCAAGGACGGCGGCGTGTTATCCACTGAACAGCCGGAGGATGATCTGAGCCAGTTGCCTCACCTGGTGGTAACCGGTGAATTG
>CAZTWC010000027.1:19240-22717 GCA_964617105.1 uncultured Myxococcia bacterium | reverse complement strand
CCCGGGCCCAATAAAAACGTAATCCTCCATGGGCAAAGGCTCCCAGAAAATGCATTATCAGCAGCAGTAATCCTAAGATATCGAGATATATCCATCGGGAATGCCCAAAGATATAGAGATGTTTGGTATCGTACTCTGGTTTAAAAGATAGCGAACCCTCTTCAGAAAAAGAAAAATTTCCAGCCAGCATGAGGTTGGTATCTTTGGGGAGATCTGGAATAATATTACCAGGAGCAAAGGAACCCAGCGCAATGGATTCTTCCAGGCGCGATTTGCCCTGGTGGCAGGTTTGACACTCTTTTATGGCCCAGGCGCCTTTGGAAATCCCATGGTTAACGTCAAAAGGTTCGAGTTTTGCTTTAATCTGTGGATTTTTAAGACCCAGCAGTTCAAACCTCTGTTTGATTACCTCGATTTTTTTCTTGGTGTCAAGTTTCAATTCCTTGCTGTTCAATTGCCCATCGCCATCTTTATCAAATGTATCCATGACCACCCGCCGGTAATTGCCATTTTCCAAAAAAGCATCTTTTAATAAACTAGTATTGATGGGCCCTTCCTCTTTTCCCGCCGCCCAATACCAGGTCCCAACCAGATTATAGGGATGCAAGGCAATCCTGGAGGATATTTCCTGGCGTGGCAGCAGGAAAGGAGCATAACCCGTCTGTAAAGAGTTCAATGCTGCACTATTCTCTTCAATACCCCTGAATTCCAGCCGCGGTTTTCCCTCTCTATTGATAACGGTCCAGTCAACTTGCCTCAGAGCAGGGGCGTAGAGGTTGGAAACATGGCAAGCCTGGCAGTTGAGTTTTTGCAGGTGGCGTTCTTTGGATGGCAGCCACTGGTGCACTTTTTGGGCATCATGGCAGGTACTGCAGTCTCCCATGGTCCCTCTAAATTGTTCTGCCGCTGTTTTTTTAGCACTCTGTCCAGTAACCAACTGGTGGCTGGGTCGGTATAAAAATTTGTTTATATTCATCCCCCGGCGGTCGTAGATCAAGTGGCTGAGAGTTGTTGTTCTCGAGTTCTGTTGCGGGTAATTGTAAAAGGGATTGTTTAAAGAATGGTGGCAGGCGGTGCAATTGAGCATGCGGGCGGCATGGATATCCCAGGGTCTGGATAATTGTTTTTTTCCTTTGATATTCAGGCCGGAATCAAAGATGTTCTGGGGAGAAATAATCTGGCCCGTAAAGGCTGAGTTCCAATTTGCCGCCCGATTTTTCTCAAGGGTTACAGGCTTCTGGCCGTTATGAACCAGGCCGTGGCAAAGACCACAATTTTCATTTTGTGGTGATCTAAGATTTACCGTTCCCTTTTTCAGGGTGCCGTCAAGGTTAAAATTTTCTTCCTGCCAGCGCCAGAGCATGGCAGAATCTCTCTTTACAATGCCCTTATTGGCCAGGGTTGCAGTAATGGACCATTCAAACTGCTCATTTTGCATTGCTTTAACTCGTTCCCGATTGTCCGGGCTTTTCAGGTGGCAGATAAGACAGTTAACCTCCATATTCCCGTTAATTCTTTTGAAGGCACTCTGTCTCCACTGGCCAGAGAGATCTTCACTGGCACTTTCTGGTGGGATGGTTTGGTCATTATTCAGAAGGCTAGCCTGGGCATGATAGTTGTGCCTGGCAATATAGTCAGTGTCGTGGCATTTACCGCAGGTCTTCATGGTGGATAGAGGGCCGCCGCTGTGTAACACTTTTTCTCCCTGCCCATCGAGTAGCGGGAAGGGAGGGTGCATTTTATACCGTTCCCCACTGAAGGCCGGATCGCCTTCATAGCCCAATTTTTCCCAGTTGAATCGACTATCGTTTCCATGACAGTCTGTACATCCCAGGGCCATTCTCTTGGGGGCTACCATATGGGAGAGAGCCTTGAACATCTCGGTTTTAGCAAAACCGTATTCACCGCTATAATTTATTCCGGTGGCCTCTGCTCCCAAACGCAAGGCCTGGTCCCAATCGAAATTGTGCCAATAACCGCCTTTGCCTGCAGTTGTGGGCAGTAAGAAATATTTGTTTTTCTTATCATAAACCTGTTTTCCCCGGTGAACCTTAAAGGGGTCTATCTTGGAATTATTGTCTTTTATATCACCCCGGGGCGCATTTATTTTAGTAACTGCTTCGGGGTCTATTTTATCGCCAAGGATATAGCGGAAATTTGTACCATTGGACCAATAATATTCCGGCTTCAGGTTAAAGGCATACTTAAACTCGCCCTTTCTCTTTAAGTAATTATGAGGATCCTCCTTAATGTCCTGGCCCGCCTTTGACCAATCCCAATAAGTTTTGGTGGGGATACGTTGGGCAACCAGGGGGATGTGGCAGGTTTTACAACCAATGGAGTTGGTATGGGTATTGAGGCGCTGATCATCATGGGGCTTTTGAGTATGACAGTCTGTGCAATATACTTTGTTCTTTTTATCAACGCTGACCGCCATGGAACGGCCCTTAATGAGATGTTTTTCGGTTTTGTGGCAATCGCTACAGGTCATTTTGTATCTGCCCATGTGAACATCAACCCGTTCGGGAGGATAATTGATACTGGAATCCAGATCGCCATGCTTTACCCCCATGCCGCCCCCTCCTGAAAAGTGGCAGTAACCGCAATTTTCGCCCTTTGGCCTGGCAACACTCTTAGCAACTGCAAGGAGGTCCACTTTTTTTCCGGGCAGACCCGCTTTTTGCTTGTAGTAGGTGCCAGAACCGTCGTGGCAAACAAGGCAATCAACATTTTCTTGCCGGTTAAAATCGTAGGAATTGTCTTTCCAGCCATAGCCAGCATGGCAGGAGGTGCACGAAGCCCAATTGCCGGTGATGCCAATACAATAATTATTAATTAAATTCTTTTTTCCTATGCGCATCGGTTCTTTATGACCTGGAATTTTCACTTTATCTCCCAACCACTGCCAGTGACTGGTGCTCATTACCTCCCGGGCAGTTTCTTTATGGCACTTGAGGCAGGCTCTGGTAACCTGGGGTCCATTTTTTAAGGGGGTATTAAAAAAGTGAGAATGATCGAGGTGATCCCGGTGCTTTGTCATGTATTTAACCGGATTGTCCACTGGCTGGTCAGGGGAGGGCAAAAAAACTATAAGGGGAATAAAAATGGCGGAAATAACTATGATAGCCATGAGGGGCCATAAATATTTGTAATAGTGCTGCATTTATAATAATCCTATAATTACAATTACTTTGTAGAAAAGTAAGGTTATGCTTTATATATAGAGCCATCAAACAAGCCAGTGGTTGCAAAATTATTTGTCAACAGTTGATTTTGGACTCCAGGGACTAACCTTTTCCGTCAATATAAAGATCTCTATCTCTTGTTGGTCAGTGGATAGTTTCTCTTTTAATCTTGGATCCAGGTCAGATGCACCTTTGGCGGCTGATTTTCCTAAAGTGGCAGCGCAGGTATAATTGCTGCGGCGAAAAATAATTTTTTGACCCGATGAAAAGTTGGGATTAAAAATAACCTCAA
>CAZTWC010000027.1:12541-19230 GCA_964617105.1 uncultured Myxococcia bacterium | reverse complement strand
CCGTACCAGATTTAATGGTGATTGTACCTTTGCCCGACAGCCCCTTTAAATCAGTTGGCTCCCAATCTGCCTCTACCCCGACTACACAGGTTTGGCGCAGGTTGATCTCTTTTTCCCGGGTGAACTCTATGGTTTTATCGTGACTAGCGCGGATCTCAGGATCGCCCCAGGCTCGAAATTTGATCTCTTGATGGGGTCTTTGGGCCCGTAACACCAGGGAGTAGGCTTCTTTTCTGCTGATGCTGCCTCCGGTTTCATCCACCAGGCAGCGGGCAGCCTGAGGTTTGCTCATCCCCTGGTTCAGCAATTCCGCTGCCCGGGATTCGATATCGGGCAAAAGTTGATTATCAGCCCCGGCAGAATCGCTTTGATTTTTTTGATATCCCGATATTACCAGGGTGATCTCCCCGCGAGGCCTGGCCGCCAGGCTGTCGATTATTTCTGATATCCGGCCACGCAGCACTTGTTGGTGGGTTTTGGTCAATTCCCGGCAGAGCACTGCCTGGCGATCTCCCAGGGTATCTTGAATCAGGTTTAGCAAGGGAAGGATCCTGCGGGGCGATTCAAACAGCACCATAGGACGGTGCGAAGCGGCCAAAATTCGTAATTCATCCCGGCGCCTGGATTTACCTCGAGGTAAAAAACCAAGAAAATGGTATCCCGCCCCGGCCAGGCCGGAGATGGAAACCGCCGTAGTCACCGCGCTGGGGCCTGGAGCTGCTTGCACCTCATAGCCAGCGGCAACCACGGCATCGATCAAAAGCGAGCCTGGATCAGAAACACCCGGGGTGCCGGCATCGCAGATATAGGCAACATTCTCTCCTTTAGCCAAAATTGACAGCACCAGATCAACGCGCCCCATTTGGTTGTGCTGGTGGCAACTGATTAGTTTGGTGTTGATCCGCAGATGTTTTAAGAGCCAGAGCCCTTTTCGGGTGTCCTCAGCCGCCACCAAACTGGCAGAGCTGATAATATTTATAGCCCGCTGGGAGATATCATCAGCATTACCAATAGGGGTGCCAACAATCCAAAGACAACCATAGGGTGAGGATGGTTCAGTCATTTTTTTACAATCCCTTTACACTTGGGATAATTTTTACAACCATAGAAAGCGCCATATTTTCCTTTTCTCTCTACCATCTCCCCGCCGCAGTTCGGGCAAACGATCCCCTGGGCAATTTTGGGGGCTTTCTTCTTAGATCTCTTAGGGTCCAATATCCCCTTGCAGGCGGGATATTTTGCACAACCGTAAAATTTACCGTATTTTCCTTTACGCTCCACCATATCACCTTCACATTCCGGGCACTTAACTCCCCGAACCACCTTGGGTACAGAGGCGGTTTGTGCTTCTCCGCCGCCGACTTTAAAGTCAGCCCCTTTTTGTTTGGCCAGATCCTTAAAAAGCACTTTGGAAACATCCAGTTGAGGGGCAAATTTGCGAAACCACTCTTCTAAAAACTTGGTCCAGTGGAGTTTGCCTTCAGCAATAAGATCCAGTTTCTCTTCCAGGCCGGCGGTGTATTCTGCCAGTACTAACTGGTTGAACCCTTTATCTAAAAGATCGTCAATGAAAGATCCCAATTCCGAGGGATAGACATTTTTCTTTTCACTGAGGATATATTCCCTGGTGAAAAGCACCTGCACGGTGGCGGCATAGGTTGAAGGGCGGCCAATACCGCATTTTTCCATCTCTTTAATCAAACTGGCCTCAGTGAAGCGGGGAGGAGGCTTAGTAAATTTTTGCTCGGGCAAATATTGGTCTGGCAGGAGTTTTTCTCCCTCTTTCACCATAGGCAACTGGTTTTGTTCATCTTTATCTTTTGAGTCAATTCCAGCGTAAAATTTCAGGTAACCGGGAAAAGTGAGGATAGAGCCGGAGGCGATAAAATGAACTTCTCCGGCCTGAGTTAAAATAAAGGTTTTAAAATATTCAGCCGGCTTGCATTGGGAGGCAATAAAGCGTCTGAAAATCAGTTGGTAGAGTTTGAGTTCATCCGGAGGAGCAGAGATAAAATTCTTTGGGGTGGTGGGCCTAATAGCCTCGTGGGCCTCTTGGGCTCCGGCTTTGGCGCGGTAAAATGGCGGTTTATCCGGGAGACTCTCTGAGTAGTTTTCATTTATATATTGCCGGGCCATTTGGATGGCGTTACTGGAGAGAAAAACCGCATCGGTCCGGTGGTAGGTGATATGCCCGCCCTCAAAGAGTTTTTGGGCAACCCTCATGGTTTTGGCTGGTTTGAATCCCAAAGAGGATGAGGCGGCCTGCTGAAGGGTGGAGGTGGTAAAGGGCGGCTTGGGCCTGGTAAAAGTTTTTTTCCCTTCAATAGATTTAACCAGGTGTTCATTTTGTTTGGCCAGGGAGATAATTTTTTCGGTCTGCTCTTTATTCTCCAGTTTTTTAGCTTGAAATTTCCCCTTTTCTTTAATGGCATATTCTGATACCAGGCCGTTGTTGTATTTTACTTTTAACACCCAGTATTCTTCTGGGTTAAAGCCTAGAATCTCTTTCTCCCTTTCCACCACCAGGTGCAGGGTGGCGGATTGTACCCGGCCTGCTGAAAGACCTTTTCTAAATTGCCAGAGCATGGGGCTTATTTTATAGCCCACAATCCGATCAAGAATTCGGCGGGCTTGCTGGGCATTTACCAGGTTTAGATTTAATTGGCCGGCCTTTTGAATGGCCTGCTTAACTGCCTGGGGAGTGATTTCTTGAAAAGTCGCTCGCAAAGTCTTTTTACCGTTTTTTCCCAAAATATATTTCAAGTGCCAGGCAATGGCCTCACCTTCCCGGTCAGGGTCGGTGGAGAGAAATATTTTATCCGCTTTTTCTCCTGCAGATTTTATTTGCGAAACCACTCTTCGCTTTTGGAATTCAATCTGGTAATTAGGTTTGAAATCTTTTCAAGATCAATCCCCAAACTTTTTTTGGGTAGGTCCCGAAAGTGTCCCACCGATGCTTTTACATCGTATCCAGAGCCAACGATTTTCTTAATTTTTTTAATTTTATTGGGAGATTCAACGATAATCAGATCCATAGTAGTTACATCATAATCAAACTCTATGGCTAATTTCAACTACTATTTGCATTAATACCTAAAATCAGCAACTACCAGGGCAAAATGAACTAGATGGCCAAAATAGCCCTGGCCCGGAGATACATGGTGTCGCGGCTGCTGCCCATGGTCAGTTGCTGGCCCCAACTGGTGCGTATTGGGAGTTGACCTGGCCCCAGCAGTTTCAGGTGTTCTATTTGCAGACCGCATTTGCTCCAGGACGGCTTTAGCGAGGTGTTAACATATTCCATATCCAGCCAGGGCAGGTTGAGGCGCTGGCGGTATTGGTCATCTTTGAAAACCTGTAAATTGAGCAAGGTTTCCATTTGGCCTTCTGGTTTTAACAAAGAGCGTAATCTGAGCAGCATTGGCAGATTCGGCTCCACCAGGAAGCGGAGGAGAGCGCTCCAGGGAAAATTGATAGTCAACCGCTGAGCCGAACCCTTTAATGCTTGCGGCAAAGATTCCAGGCTGGCCACCATCAGCAAAAGGTTGTTCACTCCGCCCCGTGCAGGTTTACGCCCAATCCGATTAGAAGTTTTATTCATGACCTCGGCCACCGGATCGATACCTAAACAGAGCAAGTTTGGGTCCTCTTTGGCCTGGCGATAGGGGAAAAGGGCATCCCCGGTGCCCAGGTCTATTAAAATTTCTTTATAAGCACCAATCAGGTTGGATAAGGCCTGGTTGTCCATCTTTTCCATCCTCCCCCGCCGCATAATTCGAATTTTTTCTGTTAGGTTTTCCATCAAAATAGTTCTCTTGTGTAGATGCAGTTGAATTCCCAATTTTCTCTTGTCAGATTATCAAAATAATATCATAATAAATTATATTTTGGTTTTCTATCAATTTCAACTAGGCAGATTAAAATGGCAGAAATATTTAAACCTTTACAAAAAGCCATCTCAACTATTGTGGCGGTAGCCCAACCAGATAGAATTATTTTATTTGGTTCAAGAGCAACTGATCAGTTTCACAAAGAAAGTGATTTGGACTTGCTGGTGCTAAAACAGAATTTGAAAGATAAAAGAACACTGACCAAAAAGATCTACCGTAACTTCCATCATATTGGTGCCCCAGTGGATGTTATTGTCGCAGATCTAGAGCGTTTTGAGATATTAAAAAACGATCCTTATCTCATCTATAAAGAGGCAGCAGACAAAGGAAGAGTAGTTTATGAAAAACCTTGATAAAATTACTAAATGGATGCAAAGAGCAAAGAGTAATCTTGCTAAGGCCAATGCAGGCCAGGTTTCTGATGAGATATTTTTTGAAGATATTTGTTTTGATGCTCAACAGGGAGTGGAAAAAGCATTAAAAGCACTATGCATAGCAAATGAGATCGTTTTTCCAAAAACACACGATATTGCTTATCTTATCGAATTACTTGAACAAAAAGGCGTCAAAATACCAGAATTTGTCCTCGAATCAAAAACCATGACAGAATTTGCTGTGGAAACCAGGTATCCTGGCGAATATGATCCGGTGACTGAAGATGACTATATTGAAGCACTGGAAATTGCCAATAAAGTGATCCAATGGGTAGAAGAATCCCTATAATTGTGGGGCGGCAACTATACATTATAATAGGATACCTGCTCCTTATTCCCATAATGCTTTTCTATTTGTTTACCCCAAAATTGCGCGGCCGCTGGCGGGAGAGGTTTGGCTTTTACTGTGATAAAAACAAATCTTCCTCAATGGAAACAGAGAGACTCTGTCAGCCAGCAGATGTTAGGCTCTCACAAGATAGCCGAAAAAGTGAGCCGGCTATCCAGTCGGTAAATATTCTGGTGCAGGCGGCATCGGCAGGTGATGTAGCTGCCGTATATCCAATGTTGAAGGAGTTGAAGAAAAAAATTCCCTCAGCCAAATTTGTCTTCTCTACCCAGACCAGAAGTGGCCTGGCCATGGCTGGGAAATTATCCGGAGCCCATCAGACTATTTTTACCCCTTTTGAAGTGAGAGGCGCGGTCAAAAACCTGTTTGATTATTTTCAACCCCAAATTTTAATCCTGGAATACACTGAACTTTGGCCCTTGATGATCTGGGAAGCACGGCGCCGCGGATGCCCGGTGGTGATCAACAACCTCCACCTCTCTTCTAAACGACTAAAGGGCTACTCTTTTCTTTTTAAAGTCACAGGCAACCTGTTGGAGATGACCAACCTGGTGCTGTCCCGAACCGAGATGGACGCCAGTCTGGCTCAAGAGTTGGGCGTTACCCGAAAAAAGGTGATAGTCACCGGCAACAGCAAATACGATAATCTGGTTATCCGTGGCAGTGTTGCAGATTGCGTTTCTGGTGCTGATGAACAAAAGTTGAACGATTTTTTATCCTTGAGCGGGTGGCAGCGTGGTGAGAATACAGTGGTGGTGTTTGGCTCTATCCATACTGATGAGGAGGATAGGCTCATTGTCCTTTGCCGGCGGCTGCATCAGCGATTTGATCATCTGCGCTTTTTAGTGGCGCCCCGGTACCCGGAAAGAGCCCGGAAAATCAAAGAAAAATTGACAGCCCAGGGTATA
Source organism: uncultured Myxococcia bacterium (assembly GCA_964617105.1). GTDB lineage: Bacteria > CAZTWC01 > CAZTWC01 > CAZTWC01 > CAZTWC01 > CAZTWC01. Next base: position 13,649 of record CAZTWC010000027.1, on the reverse strand, counting down.
ATTACCCATCTACTAACCGGTTTGCGTCAGAAAAAATCCAGCCAACCCCGGGAGGCCATAATCATTGACACCATTGGAGAGTTGGCCACCCTGTACGGCGCCGCCCAATTGGCCATAATCGGTGGGAGTTTTTGTAAACGGGGCGGTCAAAATCCTCTGGAAGCGGCCGCCTGGGGCCTGCCTATCCTTTTTGGCCCTTACATGGATAATTTTATTCTGGAGCGAGATTTGCTTTTGCAGGGTGGCGCCATTATGGCCGCTGATATGAAAGCCCTTGAAAAAGAGGTTAGCCTTATGTTGATGGAACCAGAAAGAACCCAGCGATTTGGAGATAAGACCCGGGAACAGATTAAGAACTTAACCGGAACTTCCTTGAGAAATGCGGAGTTGATCTGCCGGTTGTGGAACAATCTAGCCTGAAAATCGCCACTTTTTAGGGATTTGGCAGTAAGCCGAGGTCAACCTATTGGTGAACACCGGGATTAATAGTTGGCCCGGGCTAACAGTACCGACCGTTTGTTTTTGCGCAGCCACCCTTTTACCCGCTGTGAATCACCCAGTCGGGAAAATTTGCCGGCAGAATTTAAAAATACAAAAATATAGTTGCGTCGCTTAATTTTTACCTCCATCACCAGGCAGTAACCGGCATTGCTGGTATAACCGGTTTTACTTCCCTCTATTCCCCAGTAACGGTTGCGGGTAAGTCGATTTGGATTATACAACTGAACTCGACGCCGGAAATTTTTTGGCAGCAATGAAACACGAGATTTTCGACTGATTTTTCTGATTAACGGGTATTTAAAAGCCTGGTGGGCCAAAATCGCAACCTCTTGAGCATTGCTCTGGTTGGCATCTCTTAGTCCGGCGGGATCGGCAAAATTGGTGTTATAAATATTTAACCTTCGGGCTTTTTGATTCATCATAGAAACAAAATCTTTCTTAGAGCCGTATATGGAGCGGGCCAGGGCAAAAGCAGCCCGATTGTCAGATCCAATTAACATCGCCTTTAATAACTGTTTCCGGGTAAACTTTTGACCAATTTTCAAACGGGAGCGGGACCAGCGGATGGTGTCCCGGTCACATCTTTGAATAGTGACTATTTTACGCC
>CAZTWC010000027.1:0-12488 GCA_964617105.1 uncultured Myxococcia bacterium | reverse complement strand
GATGGAGGCAATCGATTTTACCAGTTGGCTGTTTTTCCGGTAGAGAATCTGACCACTGTCATTGTCTAACACTACGGCCATGTGTGATTTTAGCCGCGGCATCCGTTTCCATCCGTGGCCTCGACTATGACGAGCCGCCATGGCCTGAAGCGAAAAAATTTGTAGCACAAGGTAGATTAGAAAAATAGATATGGGATAAAATTTACCTTTCATTTGTGTTCCTTATCTGCTGTAATAGACACTATTTAGATTGACCACTGCTGTGTAGTAGTGTTGGCTACACTATACTACATGCTACCACATTGTCAAAAATTTTCCGGAGGATTACTAATGAAGTTTCAAACACCGCGGGGAATGAGGGATTTTTACCCGGAAGAGATAGTTTTCAGGGATCATCTCTTTGCCGTTTGGGACAAGACGGCCAGGCTTTTTGGCTTTGAACATTACGACGCCCCTTTGGTAGAGCATGAAGATCTGCTCAAACGTAAAGCGGGTGAAGAGGTGGTAGAGCAAATATACTCTTTTAACGACAAGTCTGGGCGGCGGCTGGCTTTGCGACCAGAGATTACTCCCTCTCTGGCCCGGATGATCATTGCCCGTCAATCGCAGATGATACTGCCGGCAAAATGGTTTACCATTGCCCAGTGCTTCCGGTATGAAAGGACAACCAGGGGAAGGAAGCGGGAACACTTTCAATGGAATCTGGATATAATTGGGCACCAGGGCATTGAAGCAGAACTGGAGATACTGGCGGCAGCGGCGGAATCGCTTAAAAGTTTGGGATTGGGGCCAAAGGAAGTAAAAATCTGTGTGGGCAGTCGTCGTCTGCTGGAAGGATTGCTTCTGGATTCAGGCTTTAAACCGGAAAAATTGGAAATCGCTTTTTTAATCTTGGATAAGCGGGGGAAAATAAGCGATGAGGTTATCAAAGAGATGTTAACTAAGGAGGGTATCTCTTCAAGCGATTCGGATCTGATTTTTAAAATTCTGGCCATTCAATCCATGGAACACTTAAATGAAGAGTTCGGTCAAAAAGAGATAAGCGGCAAAGAGGAGATGGAGACACTTTTTAAAGGGGCGGCTTTTTATGGAATAGAAGAATTCTTACAGTTTGATATCTCCATTGTCCGGGGATTGGCTTATTACTCTGGCATTGTGTTCGAGGCGTTTGATTGCGAAAAACAATTTAGAGCCCTTTTTGGCGGTGGTCGGTACGACAACCTTATATCTTCTCTGGGTGGCAAACCTCTAAGTTGCGTGGGAATGGGATTCGGTGATGTGGTTATCAAGGAGTTGCTTTCCCACCTGGGAAAAATGCCCGCCCCAGGGCGTCAAATTGACTACTGCCTTGGTTATTTCCAACCTTCCTACAGTACCCTGGCCACAACTTTGGCAGCCAAATTCAGGACAGAGGGTAAAAAGGTGGATCTATGCCTGAAATCTATGAAAGCGGGAAAATTATTCTCTTATGCGGATCGAAAAGGGGCAAAAAAAGTTATCTTTATTGCCCCGGATGAGTTGGCTGGCGGCCAGGTGGCAGTGCGTGACTTGGAAACCAAAGAACAGAGTAATCTTTCACTAAAAGAGTTGGGAATTGACTATTAAATTTGACCTTATTTCTTGTCTTTATCCGGCTTTTTTTCCTCTTCTTCCTCTTCCCGCCTGATATAGTTATTTATCTTATTTTCAATATCTGGGGGCGGATCGATAAATTCGATACCGTATTTGTCGGGCCCATTTCCCTCTCCCTTATGGTAGACCAATTTGCCTCGCAGGTTTATATAATCGGTCTTATTTGGCAATTGAAATATATACTCAGCGTCTTCCCAGGCAACGCTTCCTTTAATCGGGGCGACTCCTACTCCTCCGATGCTCAAATCTTCGGTAGTGTGGGTAAAATGCGTTTTTCCCTTAACCTCGGTAATCAACACTTTAACCCTCTGCCTTTTGCATTTACGCCTCTCTTTACCATCTTTTTTGGAATCGCTCATCTAATTATCCCCTCGCAAAAGTTACTAGATATATAAATTAATGTTATCTTGACAAATAATATTTGTCAATCCTAAACATTTTTAATATCAACGAAACCAACCGGTTGTTTGGTTGTTTAGCGGCAACTTGCCTAAATTATCTGTATGTGCTAACCTTGCTAAAATCATTTTGAACAGATTACCTCTATTATCCTCTGTTTTAGGGAGGAAATCGAACATACCCATGACAAAAAACGGCAAACAGGTCAGGCGTCGCAGAATTTTGGTTATCCGTGGCCTGCAACTCAAATATTCACTTATAATAGCCGTGGTGACCGCTGTTTTGATGATGATTATGGGGGTTGGTATGTTCAAGTTATACCGGCAACATATAACCAGCGCCTATTTTTTACCCGATATGGGAGAGGAGCAATTGCTGGTCAACTTTAATCATTTCCTCCTCTTTATCGCCATTTTTTCCGGTTTGATGGTGGCCTCTATCACCGGGCTGGGAGTGATAATAACCCACCGTATCGCCGGCCCGATTTATATGCTGAGTAGATTTTGTCAAAAAGTGGCTAAAGGACACCTTGGCAATTTACGCCCCCTGCGGCAAAAAGATGAATTGAAAGAGTTCCACGAAAGCATCAATTTGATGATCGGTTCTTTACGGTTGGAGATAAGGCAGGATATCGATTTAGCCGAAAGGGTAATGGCGGTCTTGGAGAAAGTAAAGGAAAATCGGGACCAGTTGGATCAGAAAAGAGTAGAGGATCTAATCACTTCCTTGAAAATAACCCTGGCCAGGAAAAAAAGGTCAATTTCTGCCAGTGATGAGGATAAACCCGCTGTGATGATCAGTCACGAGAATATGGGGCAGGGTGAAGTATCTAAATCTCTGACCCAAGAATCTGCTGAATCGGAGTGAAAATGCCCTTCTTGCCTGGCTAATCTTGGTTGATGGTATAATCGTAAAATATTTCCACTAAATTTTCTCTGGATATGGGTTTAGCCAAAAAGGTGTTGCATCCAGATTCCTTGGCCTTTTCTGTCTCTTTTTTTGATTCATCTTTGGCCATGAGGGCAATAATCGGCGTAGATTTATAATTATTTTCCTTTTCCCATTTCCTGATTTGAAAAGTAGCGGTAGAACCGTTCATCACCGGCATCCCCAGGTCCATGAGAACCAGGTCATAACGCTGGGATATATATTTTTCATAGGCGATTAGGCCATTTTCCGCCTCATCGAAAAAGAATTCCCGGCATTTTAACCAGGTGAAATCCGGGTTAAAATGTGGCGTAGAGATGTGCCGATCGAAAACCGTTGATGTTGTTGACAACAAATGCAGCAAAATGATATAGTTTTCGCCTGGAAAAATAGAGCCCAATTACTCATTTGGCGAGGAGAATCTCCATGAAAAAAAAATTCCCTATTATTCTGGTAATTGTCTTGATCTCGTTTCTTTTTTCGGCCTCCATATTAGCCAGGGGCAAAAAGAACAAAAAAAAGAAAACCGCACCGGTGGTAACAGCCAATGTCCCAGAGGTTCAGTTAAGGTCTTACCAGGTGGTTGACGACCGTATTGCCGGCAACCTGCTCATGCGTCCTGGAGTGCCAAAAAGCGGCATGAGAATTGAATTTATTCTGGAGGTGGGCCATCAACTTAAAGAGCCGGACGCCATTTACGGTAATGTCAAACCGCTTAATGGGGCCAAATTGCTAGCCAGATTTTCAGGTCCCGGGGAAACGCTCTTACGTATTCCTTTGGAAACAGATATGCCCGGCAAGTATGGTATTCATGTTACCCCAGCCAGCCAGGGAAAATACACTTTAAAAGTAAAGGGTAAAAAAGGGCGGGACAAGTTTGAGTTTGAATATCAGGTTTATGTGGATACCTGGCCGGCCCCTGATTACAGTGGACCGGCGACCGGTAAAGCCAATCCTGGTGCTCCGGTCGCTGTTCCTGCTGCCACTGGTGCCAAAAAAGTAAAAGAGGTTAAGAAAGATGAGTTGCTGGAGATAGAGGAAGATGATGGTGAACTGGCAATGGAATCCTCTGCTGGAGCCAGCGATACTGCGTTGGTAACTTCAGGAGTGCTACCTCCGCTTAGAGAGATGATGCTGAAGACGAGCAATTACTGGTATGAAATTTATCAAAAAATGGAGGGAAAGAAAAAGTATATCAAAACTGCTCTCCACGATATCAGTGTTATAAAAAAGGCGGTGGCGGATTTGGAAAAATACCCGGAGGGCCAGCGGGCCGGCGATCCAGAAGATTACCAGGCAATTTCAACCGCCTTTAAAAGAGAGTTGAACAATTTAGAAAAAAGTGTAATGTCCGGTTCAAATCCAGGCCATAAATTCCGCCAAATTTTTAAAAATAAGTGCCTGGGATGCCATGTTAAGTTCCGCTGGGATCTGCAAATGTGATTCGTGAGCCATAGTAAGACAGGTAGGAGTTATTGAAGATATTTTTTGGAGAATCAATTATGAAAAATAGAGGATTTAATACTGGATTATTTATCAGGATTTTTATGGTGGCGCTAATGGCAATTTTATTCCTTGATCTGGTTTCCAGCCAGGGAGAGGCACGCCGGCGCCGTAAAAAAAGCAAATCCAAAGTTTATTTGAACAAATATTCTATGGGCGACTTGAAAAGCGGACAAAAACTGTTTTTTGCCGAATGTTATGCCTGTCACGGCTGGGCCACAAATCCCGGTGAACGGCTCTTTAAAGATATTAATCCCGAGCCGCCTAATTTGGCTTACGGTGGATTGATGAACAAATATAGCCAGGAGAGCCTTCTTAGGTTGTTGGAAAAGGGAGGAGAGCAATTTGGAAAATCAAAGATTATGCCCGCCTTTAGTCTCAACAACCAATTAAACAAGATGGATTTGATGGATATTTTAGAATATTTAGATTCAAAATCGGTCAGCATTAAAGAGCATTTTCCCCAGGCGGCTGAATACACCATAAAAGATTATTTCATTTCCGGCTCGGGTCTTCAGCGGGTGGAGAGTAACATTGGAGATAGTTTTGGACAAAAGAAAGTCAAGGTTACTCTGGCTACGGTTTTTAAAGGTAGCGGCAAAGTGAAAAAGCCACGGCTGGTGCCCCAGGATAACCAGGAATTGGATAAACTCAATAAGCAGATGAAAATCGGTTATGTGGTTTATTACCACGACATGAAGGTTAAAGGGAAATCATTCCCTGTTGAACTGGCGATTAATTTCATGGGAAAAATATTGCGGTTGGAATTGCCGGATCAGCAAGGGCTAAAGATGAGTAGAAATATCAAGAGATTTAAGGGATACGGCAATCGAAACGTGCGTAATGTTTTCAAGTGGAGAAAAAGAAGGGATAAGCGTATGCAATCTCTGGCGCGTAGCGTCTATATCGCCTGGCTGTTGGGCCAGGAAGCCATATTTCTGTTTGAAAAGGAGGAAAAGGACCGTACCTGGGCAGATGAAGATTTTTAATTTTTGATATATAATAATCTAATTTTTTAGGAGGTTAACTTATGAGTTGTAGTGATAAACTGGTAGAGCCGGTGGAGGAGTTGATCCGCAGAACCACCAGCACGCTACCCACTGATGTGAGGAATGCCTTGGAAAAGGCCAGGGACAATGAAGATGGGGCAGCAAAAAATATTTTGAGTTTGATTTTAGCCAATGTAGATACCGCTACTAAAGAATCAAAACCGATGTGCCAGGATACCGGCGCGCTGGTGTTTTACGTGGATCACGGCCCGGCTTTCAAACCATCGCACCTGAAAGAGATTATCGAAAAGGCCACTGCACAGGCTACCCAAAAGAACTATTTGCGGCCCAATGCCGTAGATCCGGTAAGTGGAGAAAATACTGGCAACAATATCGGCATTGGCCTTCCCTATATCCATTTTCATGCTATCGAAGAGGACAAACTGGTGCTGCGCCTGATGCAAAAAGGTGGAGGCAGTGAAAATGTAGGCGCCCAGTATAGGCTGCCCGATTCGGAACTTAAGGCCGGCCGGGATCTGGAGGGGGTCAGGAGATGTGTAATTGATGCAGTTTACCAGGCTCAGGGTCAGGGCTGCGCTCCGGCAGGATGTATTGGCGTGGGTATTGGCGGCGACCGGGGGACCTCTTTTCTGGAATCAAAAGAGCAGTTGTTTCGTAAACTGGATGATACCAATCCGGATAAAGATTTGTCTGCTTTGGAGAGCAGGCTATACGAAGAATTAAACTCTTTGGGTATTGGCCCCATGGGCCTTGGAGGAAAAACCACCACTATGGGAGTGAAAATTGGCAAAAGACACCGCCTCCCAGCCTGTTTTTTCGTTTCGGTCAGTTATATCTGTTGGGCATTCAGGCGGGGAGTTATGACTTTTCAGAACCAGGAGGTGACTTATGAATAAATTACAAGTGCCAATCCCTGAGGAGGAGATAAGAAAGTTGAAAGTAGGCGATGAAGTCCTGCTTACCGGAACCATTATGACCGCCAGAGATGCGGCTCACAAATATATGGTGGAAAATCCAGCGGAAGAGTTGAATCAGGTACTGGACCAGAGCGCCATCTATCACTGCGGCCCAGTGGTGGCCAATGACGGCACCGAAAGCGAGCCTAAATGGCGATTTGTGGCAGCCGGTCCTACCACCAGCAGCCGGGAGGAACCTTATCAGGCAAAAGTGATAGACAAATACCAGGTAAGAGCAGTGATCGGCAAAGGTGGCATGGGAGAGATAACTTCTGCGGGCCTGAAAAAAACCGGGGCCGTTTATCTGCATGCTATTGGCGGAATGGCTGTAACTCTGGCCGATAGCGTATTGCAAGTAAAAGATGTGCTAAAATTAAAGGAGTTCGGGGTTCCCGAAGCTATGTGGATTATCGAGGTAAAAGATTTTCCTGCTATAGTAACCATGGACTCTCACGGTAACAGCCTGCATAAAAAAATTCTCAAGAGTTCTGGAGAAAAGTACCAGCAATTGATGGGATAGCAGTTGCTGTCCGAGAATTCACCAGGTCGCATAAGGGTTGGAGGACAGGAACCAGTTAGTAGGATAGGGGTTCTAATTGAAGATTATTGAGGAAGCGGTTGCTATTTTACAGGAAGGTGGGATCATTCTCTATCCCACCGACACCCTGTATGGCCTGGGGGCAGACGCTTTTAACCGTGAAGCGGTTGCCAAAATACGGGCCATCAAGGGAAGAAGTGGACAAAAACCCTTTCCAATAATCTTCTCTAACCGGGAAGAGATTTTTTCCTATATCGATTTCTATCCTGCTATTTTGCCACCTTTGCTGGAAACTTTCTGGCCAGGTCCTTTAACCGTAGTTCACCGGGTAAAGCCGACGTTTCCGACTCATCTACAGAGTTCTGACGGTATGGTGGGTTTCAGGGTGCCCGAACACCAGGAGGCCAGGTTGCTGGTTGAAAAATTGGGCAGACCGATTATAGCCACCAGTGCCAATTTGATCTCACAGCCGCCCCTTACCAGGCTGGAAGATTTGAATGATGATTTGCGAAACCAGGTGGACTTGGTGCTGACCCAGGGAGAGAAACCAGCCGGAGATTTGGGTTCTACAGTGATAAAAGTTAGCACCAACTTGGTAGATGTCTTGCGGGAAGGGGTGATCCCTACCGAGGAGATACTGGACTTTCTTGATTCACTATCTGAATAGTGTCTATAATGAACTTGGCCGTCAATTCTTCAATCAACAACATAAAACTAAGTGATGATGAAACCTTAGACCAGTTGGCGGGTGAGTTGAAGTTTATCCAGCCCCGACAGGGTTACCGTTTTTCCATTGATGCTGTTCTGGTTAGTTTTTTCATTGGTGATTTTGCTCCAAAAGTGATCGATTTGGGCACTGGATGTGGCGTGATTCCTATGTTATTGGTTAAAAGGGGAGTAGTGGGAAAAGTCGTGGGCGTGGAGGTGCAAGAGCGGCTTTTCCAGATGGCCGGGAGAAATGTTGAGATTAACCAAATGCAATCGCAAGTCGAAATATGGCATTTGGATTTGCGGCAACTTAAAGATATATGCCCGGCCAACTCCTATGACCTGGTAGTTACCAATCCCCCCTTTCGGAAAATAAAAAGTGGCCGCATAAATCCCAGGGCCGAGAAAGCCATCGCCCGTCACGAAGTGCTTTGCTCTCTGGAGGAGTTGGCCCAAATCGCCTCTTTTCTGATAAGACCAAAGGGGAAACTGGTGCTAATCTATCCGGCCTCCCGATTAGCCGATATGATCTATACCATGCGCAGCAATAATCTGGAGCCCCGGCGACTGAGGATGGTCCACAGCAACCCGAATAGCGGCGCCAAACTTATCCTGTTGGAGTGCTGTCAGGGGGGCGGTGTTCAAATGGAAGTGGAAAAGCCGTTGTATATCTATCAAAAGGAGAATATATATACAGAAGAAGTGAACCGGATGCTATTGTCTGAAAAATAAATATATGATAAAAATAAGGGTTATGCAGAAATCGATCTTAAAAATAATTAACCACAAAATCACTCCTGATTGCCGGAAAATATGGTTTATTTTCCTGTTGGTTTATTTTCTGGTTTATCTACTTGTCTTCGTTCCTTGCGCACTGGCAAAAAGTAAAAATCTTAAACCAAGATTGCTTGTTGGTCCGTTTGGTTGTGTAGGCTGCTTAGATAACGAAAAAAATCTGTTAAGTGACGCTGTTAACTCCATAGCGGTTCAGTTGGGCCAATTTAGGGTAAAGGGAGAGGATGAGTTGCGACAGATTAAATATTTGGAGTGGAAAAGCGGAAAAAAAGTCAGCGTAAAAAAGATTTGCCGGGAACTAAGCGCCTTTAAATGCCTGTCCAAAATTGGCCGGCTGATGGGGATAAAAAAATCGGTTCAGGGTAAAATTATCCATTCTCAATCTCTGTACCAGATCACGCTCACCCTGGTTGACCTGAAAAAAGGACAAAAACTCAACAGCAAAACCATACGCTGCGATAATTGCAAGTTGATAGATTTGTTGCCCAAAGTAGATATGGCAGCCATGGCTCTGTTGGAGTTCAGACATTCTCAACCTCTGAGTAGTGGAGTGGTGGTCAAAGATAAACCACTTGGCAATAGAGAGGGCCGTCCCAGGATATCCAGGCAAATTATTTGGCGTTCTATCACCGGGGGGGTATTTTTTATGGGTTCAGACCAGGGGGAGGCTGATGAGAGAATCGTCTTCAAAGTAAGATTAAAGCCTTTTAAAATTACTCAGACAGAAATTACCGTAGAACAGTATAAAAAATGTGTTCAACAGGGTAAATGTTCTCAGCCCGACACCGGGGAAAATTGCAACTGGGTCAGGGAGGGCTTTGAACAACATCCGGTTAATTGCGTCAATTGGCGCCAGGCCGATGCTTTTTGTAATTGGATTGGAGGACGGTTGCCTACCGAGGCAGAATGGGAATGTGCAGCCAAGGGCGGCCGAAATCACAAATATCCCTGGGGTAATCAGCGGGCTTCATGTCAATATGCGGTAATGGATTTTCAGGGCAATGGCTGCGGCAAAGGCCATACCTGGCCGGTTTGCAGCAAATCCAGCGGAAGTACTCCTCTGGGAATTTGCGATATGGCCGGTAATGTCTGGGAATGGACCAGTGATTGTTATAAAAAGAATTACAGCACCCTGACCGGTGATAATTATAGTGATCAGGAAGCGGAATGCGAACTGAAGGTGCTGCGCGGTGGAGGCTGGGATAGTATAGAGAGGTATTTGAGCACTTTTAGCCGCGGAGGCAATTGGCCCGATTTTAAGTTCAACCATATCGGATTTCGCTGTGTTAAGTGATATTTAAGCCGCTTTTCAGGCGGAGTTTTTATAATGTTTACCTTATTTGGGAGATAAAATGGCGAATCAATATGAAATTGATGATGATGATTTTAATGAGCAGGAAGATGACACCCAAGAAAACACCTACAGTCCCAAAGACACCATAGTAAAAGTGGCAGTGGGTTTGACCATGGCGGTGCTTTCATTGCTGATCTGTTTTTCTATTTACATCTCTACCCGTTCGGTTCCCTTTTCCATGCGCTTATACGGACCCGGCAAAATGGTGGCTGGAGAGCCTTCCTGCCTGAGGGTGGCGATATTTGACAACTCCCTGAACCGTTTCTCTATAGGAATTCAGGGCACCATAGAATTGCTGCGCCAGGGGATGGAGCCTATTGAACTTTTTCAGGGTGAAGAGCCCAGGGGCCGAACTCTGGAGGCCAACTTTACCACTCCAAAACTTCCGCCCGGGAGATATACTTTGCGGGTGGCAGTTAAATTTCCCAAGGGAGAGGACAGCACCGAAGTACCGGTAGAGATTTTGAAATCTTTTCCTACTGGTAATTTTCTTTCTCTAAAGGATGAGGATGTTGATTATCATACTTTGGGCGGCATGCTGAAAATGACTGAGAAAAAAGGTGATGATCAGGGTGAAAAAAAAGCAAAAAAGGAGAAAGAGGAAAGAACCACCTTTAACCTAACCATATATCCTGAGAGCGGTATTCTGCTGCCAAATTTGAACAACACGGTATTGGTATTAGCCAGAGACCTGGATGGCAATCCAATCTACGCCGAAGTTCAGGTCAGGGGCATAAAAAATACCATCTATACCAATGAACATACCGGGCTGGGGGTTTTTCAGTTTTTTCCCAAATTAGCGGAAAGGTTATTCATCAACGCCAGTGATGGAAAAAAAGCTAAAATTTCTGGCAGCATCGAGGTGGCTCCAGGCCACAGCCAGATTATCAGCATGGTGGAAAAAACCATCTTCCCCAAGGGACAGGATGTGGAAGTATTCTTTGAAACTTTGAGGTTAAAGGGTGAAATGTTCATGGATCTTTACTACAAAGGGATTAAAATAATGAACAAGGTGGGGCCGATTGTGGAGGGCACCGGCTCTTTCACCTTTAAAGTGCCGCGGCAGATGAAAGGTTTTTTAGCAGCCCGTATATTTCTCAATTTTAATGTGCCGACGGGCAATGAGAATACCCGGTTAGTCTTTCTTTCCGGTGCTATGACCAAAGTGGACAAATTGGACGACCTGGTTCAGGATATTCAACTCCTCTCCGGTGGGGCAAAAGTGTTTGACCTGGTCAAAGATTTGGTGGAGCAGAAACAGACCGAAAAAATGATGCTGGAACAGACCGTGACCGCGGTTATGCAGCGTATCAAAACCAACTATCCACAAAAATCTCTGGTGCTCGACACCTTTACATTAAGGCAATCCCATTTGGACGAGAGGAAAACGCGGTTGCAGTCAAAAATAAGCACCATAATATTGCTCTTTGCCCTGGTGGTAATCAGTTTGATCTTTTATTTTGCCATTAAGAGTTATATTAAGACCCACCGGCTGATAGCCGGCGGCAGCATGGCCAGTTATCAGTCTATTGCCATGATTGTGGTGCTGTTAGGGGTATTGGCCTTTGCCTTCTATTCCATAGTTATTATGCTGGAGAATCTCAAATGGGGGATACAGTTGATCTCATGAGAGTTTCCAGAATATTCAAAATACCAATTATAGTAGCATTATCTTTGGCCATGGTCATATTGATGATATTCTTTTTGCCATCGCCTCTTTTATCTGCTTTTTACCCTTTGGATACCCGAGTTGGAGCGGAAAGTTGCCGATCTTGTCATGAGACTCAATTTCAGGTATGGGAAAACACGCCTCATGCCAAGAGCCACCAGGTTTTACCCCCAAAATATCGTCAAAATAACCGTTGTCTTTTTTGCCATAGCCTGGGACAAAAGGAACATTTACAGGGTGTTCAATGTGAGAGTTGTCATGGAGCAGGGCATTTTTACCAGCGCTCCAACATTATGAAAGACAAGGTGCTGGCCAAATTTTTAGGATTGAGAAAAAAAGGTCAGGAGATTTGCTGGCGTTGCCATACCAAAGATGATCCCTCTCTATTACCCTTTGATTGGGAGAAAAAATTTTTAAACTTTCGGCACAGCCTGAAGTCCGAATAGATTTTTGTCAAACCGCTACCTTCTCAACCCCCGGGTAAATCCGGGTGAATCAAACTGGATTTTTGGATTGTCCTATGCTAATAAGCCAACAACTATTTTTTTTAACCCTGGTAATATATTTTATCACCCTGGCCCTTTACCTGGTTATTTTGGCCAATCCTCGATGGCAAATGGATCGGACATCTCTATATCTCTCCATAGCAGGATTTAGTTTTCACAGCCTGGGATTGCTGATCAGATGGATGGAAGCCGGCATAGTAGAAGTTGAAGCCTTTGAGGCAGCCGAAGGAATTATCCTGCAGGGATGGCCCTGGTTTAACACTTTTATGAGCCATCCTCCCTTTACCAACCTGTATGAGTCTTTGGTGTTTTTCTCCTGGGGAATAGTGTTGGTAAATATCTATGTTGAGAAAAAATATCAGTTCAAATTGGGAGGATTTTTGGGTTTGAGCATGGCTATTGCCGCCCTGGGGTTAGCCTCTTTGATCCCTGGCCAACAGATAACCCCTTTGGTGCCGGCTTTGCAATCCTGGTGGCTTCACATCCACGTT